>CAZQPN010000057.1:0-10710 GCA_964595215.1 uncultured Rubrivivax sp.
CGCCGCCGGGGGTGTGTGCCAGCTCGGCACGATCCAGAAATCCGGCGTGATCGACACCGGGTCGAACTGCGACTGCGTCAGTCGCACCCAGTCCTGCTCCGGCACGGCCTGGATGGCCTGGACATGCAGGCCCTCCGTCCAGTCCTGTGCCAGCAGCAAGGTGGCTGCGGCCTCGGCCTGGGCGACGTCGTCGAACAGGGCACGCAGGGTCGATCGGTCCCAGCCGGGTTCCGGCGCCGGCATCCCGGGTTCGCCGAACAGCGCCTGCTCGGCGTCGGTGCCGGCGTCGGCATCCTCGACCGACACCGACAGCGCGTCCAGTTCGTCCGCCAGGGCGTCGGACACCGTCTCGACCAGCGCCTGCGGCGCCCGCAGCACCAGTTCGATCATGCCGCGCCTCCGGTGCGCGACGCCGACACTTCACCGCGCAGCACCATGACCATGCTCACCGCCGGTGCTGCTGCAGCCAGCCCTCGAGGTAATGGATGCTGGTGCCCCCCTCGATGAACTTGGCGTCGACCATCAGCTCGCGGTGCAGCGGCACGTTGGTGAGGATGCCTTCGACCACGGTCTCCTGCAGGGCGATGCGCATGCGGGCCAACGCCTGCTCGCGGGTGTCCCCATGGACGATGATCTTGCCGACCATCGAGTCGTAGTTCGGAGGTACGAAGTAGTTGGTGTAAATGTGCGAGTCGACGCGCACGCCCGGGCCTCCCGGGGGGTGCCACATCGTGATGCGCCCGGGCGATGGCACGAAGGTGTAGGGGTTCTCGGCGTTGACGCGGCACTCGATGGCGTGGCCGCGCATGGCGATGTTGCGCTGGGCGAAGGGCAGCTTCTCGCCGGCCGCGATGCGGATCTGCATCTGCACGATGTCGATGCCGGTCACCATCTCCGTCACCGGATGCTCGACCTGCACGCGCGTGTTCATCTCGATGAAGAAGAACTCGCCGTCCTCGTACAGGAACTCGAAGGTGCCGGCGCCGCGGTAGCCGATCTTCCGGCAGGCGGCGGCGCAGCGGTCCCCGATGCGGTCGATGATCCGACGCGGGATGCCCGGCGCCGGCGCCTCCTCGATGATCTTCTGGTGGCGGCGCTGCATCGAACAGTCGCGCTCGCCCAGCCAGACGGCGTTGCGCTGGCCGTCGGCCAGCACCTGGATCTCGATGTGGCGCGGGTTCTCGAGGAAGCGCTCGAGGTAGACCGCCGGGTTGCCGAAGGCCGCACCGGCCTCGCTGCGCGTCGTCTGCACCGCGTTCAGCAGCGCCGCCTCGGTGTGCACGACGCGCATGCCGCGCCCGCCGCCGCCGCCGGCGGCCTTGACGATGACCGGGTAGCCGACCGCGCGCGCGATGCGCAGGGTCTCCTTCGGGTCCTCCGGCAGTTCGCCCTCGGACCCCGGCACGCAGGGCACGCCGGCGCGGATCATCGCCTGCTTGGCAGAGACCTTGTCGCCCATCAGCCGGATCGACTCCGGTGTCGGGCCGATGAAGACGAAGCCGCTGCGCTCGACGCGCTCGGCGAAGTCGGCGTTCTCCGACAGGAAGCCGTACCCCGGGTGGATGGCCTCGGCATCGGTCACCTCGGCGGTGGCGATGATGGCCGGCATGTTGAGGTAGCTCTGCGCCGACGCCGCCGGCCCGATGCACACCGACTCGTCGGCGAGCTTGACGTACTTGGCGTCGCGGTCGGCCTCGGAGTAGACGATCACCGACTGGATGCCCATCTCGCGGCAGGCGCGCTGGATGCGCAGCGCGATCTCGCCCCGGTTGGCTATGAGAATCTTCTTGAACACGGCCCGTCCAGCCTCACTCGAGGATGAACAGCGGCTGGCCGAACTCGACCGCCTGCCCGTTCTCGCACAGGATCTTGACGACCTTGCCGGCGACGTCGGCCTCGATCTCGTTCATGATCTTCATCGCCTCGACGATGCAGACCGGCTCGCCTTCCTTGACCTCGCTGCCGACGTCGACGAAGGGCTTGGCGCCTGGGCTGGCCGAGCGATAGAAGGTGCCCACCATGGGCGACTTGATGACGCGCCCGGCGGGCTCCTCGGCGACGACCGCTGGCACGGCCGCGGCGGGCGTGGCCTCGCCGGTGGCGGCCGGTGGCGCGGCGAGCGGCGCCGCGAAGACCTGCGGGGCCGGCGCACCGGCCTTCACGATCCGCACCTTGCCTTCGGCTTCGGTGATCTCGAGCTCGGTGATGTTCGACTCGGAAACGAGGTCGATCAGGGTCTTGAGTTTGCGCAGGTCCATGGGGTCCCTCGATGCGATCCGCGCGACGGGCCGGGGCGGCCGTGCGGCGAGGTCGCTGTGCTGCGTTCGCCGGCCTCTCCCACCGGGCGCCGCCCGGTGCGCTGCCGGGCGCCCGAAGGCCAGTCTTGTGATTGAAAGTTCGCGGATATTACGCGATATTGATCCGCATTTGATCGCAGTTCGCGCCTATTTGCTTCATGGCGACCACTTCGGTCGGTCCGCGGAGGCCGCCATCAAAGGCTCCAGTCCTGCAACTGGCGCTCCGTCAGCTCGCCGACATGTGATCGCTTCGCGATGCCATCCGCGTCGAACAGCACCGAATACGGCAGCGCCCCCGTCGCATTGCCCAACTCGCGCACGAGCCGCATGCCATCCAGGCCGCCGAGCACCACCGGGTAACCGACCGGCGCGCGCTGGAGAAATTCTCGCACGGGCGTGGGGCCGTCGATTGCCAGGCCGAGCACGCGCACGCCGCGGTCGGGGCGCCCGGCCTCCTGCGACCGGTGGAAGCGGTCGAGCAGCGGCATCTCGCGCACGCAGGGCGGGCACCAGGTGGCCCAGAAGTTCAGCAGCAGCGGCTGGCCCAGCAGGGTCGCCGGCTGCAGCGTGCCGCCGTCGGGCGTCGCAAAGGACTGCCGCCACCAGACCGCAAGGGCCGTCGGCGTGCTGGCGCTGCGCCGCTCGTGCCAGAGCGCGCCGCCGATGCCGGCCGCCGTGGCGGTGAGGCCGGCGCCGAGCAGCCAGGCGCGTCGATTCATCGTCCATCCTCCTGCAGCAGTCGGCGCAGCGCGGCGGCGTCGCCGCGCCAGGCGCGACCGCGCGCATCCGGTTGCAGCGCGCCGCGCAACTCGTCGGCATCGCGCACCAGCAGGTGCAGCGTCACCGCCTCGCCGAGCGCGGCGCATGGCTCGGCGATCGACCAGACCGGCAGCGGGTCGGCACCGGGCCGATCAACGCTGCCGACGTCGAAGTCGCGCCCGAGGTTCAGCAATTCGATCTCGGCCATCTTCGGGTCGTCGCAGTACAGGTCGATGCGCAGCGACGAATGGCGCGTGGCGGTGCCGCGCCAGACGGCGCCGAACAGGTGCGGCCGCAGCGTCGCCAACCGGTCCATCCAGCGCAGGGCCAGCGCCCGCAGGGCCGCCAGCTCGGCCGGCTGCGTGTCGGCGTGGAACACCGCGAGGTGCTGGCGCACAGCCTCCTCCACCGCCTCGTCACCGGGCATCGGCACGCGGCGGCCACCGTGGCGCTGCAGCGTCCGGGCAGCCTTGCGCTTGGCGTCGCCGTACTCCATGCCTTCGTCGGCCACCAGCACGGCGGCGGCGGCGGCAAGAAGGGCGGTGCTGTCATCGGACATGTACGGTAATGATCGCAGCTTCAAGGTATCCGCACGGCCGCCATGCGCGCCCGCACCGACTCGGCACGCCCGCTCAGATAGGCCGAGCCCGGGTTGCGCTCGAAGCGCTTCGGCGCTGGCAGCATGACCGCCAGCCGAGCCGCCGCGGCCGGCCCCAGGTGCGCCGCGTCGACACCGTGGTAGCGCCGTGCGGCCGCCTGCGCGCCGTAGATGCCGCGCCCCCACTCGACGTGGTTCAGGTAGAGCTCGAGGATGCGGCGCTTGTCGAGGAAGACCTCGAGCCAGAGCGCGATGACCGCCTCCTGCCCCTTGCGCAGCAGTTGCCGCTCGCCCGACAGCAGCAGGTTCTTGGCCAGCTGCTGCGTGATCGTCGAGCCGCCGCGCAGGCGCGGCGGCACATCCGGCCGGCGGGCGGCGCGCCGCTGGTTGACGCGCCAGGCGGCCTCGATCGCGTCCCACTCGATGCCGCCGTGATCGACGAAGCCGGCGTCCTCGCTGGCCACGACGGCCCGCTTCAGCGGGTCCGAGATCGCCTCGTAGGGACGCCACTGCTGGCGCCAGTCAGCGAGGTCACCCTCGCCGGCCAGCCGCCAGGCCTGGCTGCGCTGGAAGGCGGTCGAGCGCGGGTCGACCACCGCCATCAGCGCCACCCGGACGGCCAGCGCCACCTGCAGCGCGACGAGGCACAGCAGCAGCAGCGCCAGCGGCCGGCCCGCCGCGCGCCACAGCCGTCGCGGCCACGCCGCCGCACGGCGGCCTGCCGATGCGGGCCTCATGCGGTGGGGCCGGCCACCGCCAGCCGCTCGCGCAGCGCGCGCAGCACGGGCACCGTGTCCGGCCGCACGCCGCGCCAGTCGAGGAAAGCCTCGGCCGCCTGCTCAACCAGCATGCCCAAACCGTCGCGGCCGACCGCGCCGGCGGCGCGCGCCCAGGCCAGGAAGGGCTCGGCGGCAGGCCCGTACATCAGGTCGACCGCCAGTGCGCCGTGCGCCAGCACGCGCGCCGGCACCGGCGAGGCCTGACCCTGCAGGCTGCTCGCGCTCGCGTTGAGCACGACCGTGCAGCCGTCGGGCACGTCGGCCAGCCCGCCGGCGCCGAGCTCGACGCCGTGCACCGCCGCCAGCGCGGCGTGGCGATCGACGAGCGCACGCGCCTTGTCGATGCTGCGGTTGGCGACCCGCACCTGCGCCGGCCGGGCCTGCAGCAGCGGCCCGAGGACGCCGGCGGCGGCACCGCCGGCCCCGATCAGCAGCACGCGTGTCCCTGCCAGTGCGACACCGGCACCCTGCTCGATGTCACGCACCAGCCCGACGCCGTCGGTGTTGTCGGCCCACCAACCCTCGGCGTCGAAGCGCAGCACGTTGGCCGCGCCGGCCAGCGCCGCCCGGTCACTGCGCCGCGCGGCGAGCCGGCAGGCGTCGAACTTGAACGGCACCGTGACGTTGCACCCCCGCCCGCCCCCGTCGGCGAAGGCCCGCACCGCCGCCTCGAAACCGTCGAGCGGGCACAGGATCCGGCCGTAGCCGACGTCCTGCCCGGTCTGGCGCGCGAAGGCCTCGTGGATGAACGGGGACTGGCTGTGCGCGACCGGGTTCCCGATCACGGCGTAGCGGTCCGGTGTCGTCGTGCCCATGCGGTCCGATGCGTGCGGCGGCGCGATCTCAGCGCCCACCGGGCTCGCTGGCGCTGAGCGTCGTCTCGAGTCCGTCGTCGCGCGTGAAGCGGAAGCGCGAGGTGACGACGATCTGGTCGGCCTCGCGCGCCATCTCGTCACTGAACGCGCCGAAGGGCGACGCCGCGTGGACGATGGCGATCGCACGCTGGTCGAGCAGCCGCGTGGACGACGGACGCACGATGTCGGCGTCGACGACACGGCCAGCGGCATCGATCGTCAGGTTCATGGTCAGCTCGCCGTAGAGCTTGCGGCCTCCAGCCTCGGGAAAGTCGCGCGTGCCTCGGTCCTCGATGAGCCGGCGCAAGCGGTCGTAGTAGATCGCGTAGACGGCCTCGCGCGTGGCCGGGCTGACGTAGCGGCGCTTCGGCCGGGCGTTCTCGGTGTTGATGCGCTTCTCGATCTCGGCCAGCTGTTGCAACAGCTGGCGATGACGGTCCTGCAGCTCGCGCTCGCGGGGTGAGCCGGGCTCGCGCTGGGGGTCGGGTGGCGGCAGCATCGCGATCTCGCGCCGCAGCGCGGCCAGCAGCTGCTGCTGCTCGTCCTGCAGGTTCTCGACCCGGCGCCGCGTGTGCTCCGGCGCGTCGCCGAGCTCGAAGGCCTGCGACGGCGGCAGCGGCGACGTCGCACGTCCGCGCTCGGCCTCGCCGCCGCCGGCGAGGTTGGCCTGGGCAATGGCCTGGGCCTTGGCCGGTGCTTCGTCGGAGCGGGCGTTGACGAGGATGACTTCGAGCGGCGTGTCGCGGAAGGCGCGACCGATGGCCACGGGGTCGACGAAGCGCACCGTCAGCAGGGCGCCGTGCGCGGCCACCGACAGCAGCAGCGCCCATTGCAGCGCGCTCAGACGGCGCCAGTGCACGCGCATCGCCTGCCCCCGCCCCCGCTCAGGCCGCCGGTGTCGGCGCCGCCGGCGCGGGCGCCGCCTCGTCGGCGCCCCCAGCGTCGTCCAGATCGATCGCCAGTGCCAGTGGCGCCGCCACCGGGGCGTCGTCGCCGTCCTCGTCGCCGCCCTCGGCCTCGCCCGGCACGCCTCCGGCCTCGTCGACGGCCAGACGCGCCACCAGCGTGCCGTGCACGTCCAGGGTCATCAGGTCGATGCGCGTGACGCGCACGCGCACCCGCGCGCCGCGCGGCAGCGACTCGGTGCCGGCGACGGCGAACACCAGCGGCAGCGTCTCGGCCCGCACGAGGCCGCCGGCCATCACCGCGGCCTCGAGCTCCTCCACGCTTTGCTGCTGCAGCCATCGCAGCGTCCAGAACCGCTCCAGCGCGCGCTGCACGCCGGCGTAGGCGGTGTAGGCGGCGTCGAAGGCCGAGATGACGGCGAACAGCGCCGCATCCTTGGGCCGGAACGGCGCGGCCAGCGCCGCCGTCCGGCCGTGGCGGACGCAGGCGATGATCTGCCACTGGTTGACGAGGTCGACGTAGCGGCGCAGCGGCGACGTGGCCCAGGTGTACTGGGCCACCCCCATGCCGGCGTGCGGCAGCGGCTTGCTGCCCATGCGCACCTTGACGCCGGGCGCCAGGCTGGCTTGGCTGCGGTAGATGCCGGGCACGCCGTGCTCGGCCAGCCAGCCACCCCAGTGGCTGTTGGCCAGGATCATCGCCTCGGCGACGATCAGGTCCAGCGGCGCGCCGCGCCGACGGGTCGTGATCTGCACCGTCTCGCTGCCGTCGGGCTCGTGGTCGCCCGGCGCATCGAGGCGGAACGCGTAGTCCGGGCGGTTGAAGGTCTCGGGCTTGCCGCGCACCTGCTCGCGCACGCCCTTGCGGTGGCGCGCCAGCCGGAAGGCGAAGCCGAGCTCGGCCGCGAACGGATACTCAGCCACCGCGTCGCCGGTCAGGCTGGCCTCGGTGATGACCTCGTCGAGCTGGTCGTGGCGCAGGTTGGCGGCCACCGGCACGCGCTCGATGCGCGTCTCGGCGCCCTGGATCTCCAGCGTCGCCTCGTCGATCGTCAGGTACAGGCTGAGCGCTGGGCACTCGCGGCCCTCGTCCAGCGTGTAGGCCTGGACGACGGCGTCGGGCAGCATCGTGACCTTCCAGCCCGGCAGGTAGACGGTGGACAGGCGATCGCGCGCGAGCTTGTCGAGCGCCGAGTCGGGCGTGATCGCCAGCCCCGGCGCGGCGATGTGGATGCCGAACACCACCGTGCCCTGGCCGACGCCGGTGACCGACAGCGCGTCGTCGATCTCGGTCGTCGCCGAGTCGTCGATCGAGAAGGCCTGCACCGCGGCCAGCGGCAGGTCCTGCGGCGCCGGCGGCACCTCGACCGGCGGGAAGCCGGTGCCCTTCGGGAACTGCTCGAACAGGAAGCGCTGCCAGTGGAACTGGTAGGGGCTGTCGATCGCGCCGGCGGCCTGCAGCAGGTCCAGCGGCGCGCGCTGCGACTGGCGTGTCGCCTGGACCACGGCCTTGTACTCGGGCGCGTTCTTGTCCGGCTTGAACAGGATGCGGTAAAGCTGGGCGCGGACCTCGTCCGGACAGCGCCCCTCGGCCAGCTCGGCGGCCCAGGCATCGATCTGCGCGGCCACCTGCCGGCGGCGCTCGATGGCCGCCAGCGCGGCCTTCAGCGTGTCCTCGGAGGCCTTGCGGAACAGCCCCTTGCCGACACGGCGGAAGTAGTGCGGCGCCTCGAACAGCCGGAACAGCGCCGCGGCCTGCTGCGCGGCGTCGGCGTCGTCGCTGAAGTACTCGCGCGCCAGATCGGCGAAGCCAAAGTCCTCGTCGGGCGCGAACTCCCAGGCGAGGTCGAGGTCGATTTCGGGTGCGAGTTGCTGGGCCGCGGCCACCAGATCCGCCGGCGCCGGGCGCTCGAAGCGCAGCAGCACGTGAGCGGCCTTCACCTTGACGCGCTTGCCGGACTCGAGCTCGACCTGGATCGAGCTCTCGGCCTCCGACATCACGCGCCCGGCCTGGAACTTGCCGGCGTCGTCGTACAGGGCATAGGTCACGGGCTGGATTGTCTCTTAAGGGGGCGCCGCGGCCATGCCGGCGATGGGACGGCCGTGCACGGCCGTCAGACCGTCATGCCGCCCGAGACCTCGATCACCGCGCCGTTGACGTAGCTGGCGTCGTCGCTGGCGAGGAAGGCGTAGACGCTGGCGATCTCCTCGGGGCGGCCGAGGCGGCGCAGCGGCACCTGCTCGCGCATGTGGGCCAGCACCTTGTCGGGGATGGTCTGCAGGATCGGCGTCTCGACGAAGCCCGGCGCCACCGCGTTGACGCGGATGCCCTTGGGGCCGAGCTCGCGGCTCCAGGTCTTCGTGAAGCCGATGACGCCGAACTTGCTGGCGGCGTAGTTCGTCTGGCCGAAGTTGCCGTAGATGCCGACCACGCTGCTGGCGTTCAGGATGACGCCGCGCCCGTGCTCGATCATCGCCGGCGCCACCGCCTGTGCGCAGTGGAAGACGCCGCGCAGGTTGACGTCGATGACGGCGTCGAACTGTTCCAGCGTCATCTTCACCAGCCGCGCGTCCTTCGTGATGCCGGCATTGTTGACGAGCACGTCGATGCGCCCGTGGCGCTGCAGCACCGCGGCGACCATGGCGTCGACCTGCGCGCGGTCGGTGACGTCGACGGCGAAGGTGTCGGCGGCGCCGGCGATGGGCTGGTCGCGGCGGTCGCAGCCGATCACGACCGCACCCTCCTCGGCCAGTCGCGCCACGGTGGCCGCGCCGATGCCCTGGGCGGCGCCGGTGACGATGCAGATCCGGTCTTTCAGTCGCATAGCTTCAGGAACCTCAGCAGGTGGGGAAGGTGGTCGTCGAAGTCGCTCAGCGCGTGGTCGCCGCCTTCGAGCAGTCGGATCGAGGCCCCGGCGTAGCGCGCCGTCATCTCGCGCCAGTCGAGCAACTCGTCGCCCTTGGCGATGACGGCGAAGTAGCGCTCGGGCCGTGTGATCGCCGGCACCGTCAGCGCGCGGAGCTCGTCGACGAATTCGGGCCGGAAGAAGAAGCGCTCGCCCGGGTCGTGCCAGGCGGTCTGCTCGCCGATGTGGGCCGCCAGGTCGCGCGCCGGATCGATCGCCGGGTTCAGGAGCACCGCCGGGCAGCCGGTGGCCTCGGCCACGGCGGTGGCGTAGAAGCCGCCCAGGGAGCTGCCGGCGACGGCGAATCGGCCCGTGGGCCAGACCGCGATCGAGTCGCGGATCAGCGCCATCGCGGCCTGCGGCGATGGCGGCAGCTGCGGACAGCACCAGGCCACGTCGGGGCGGTGCGCCGCGAGCCAGGCCCGCAGCCGCTGCGCCTTGAAGGACCGCGGCGACGACCGGAACCCGTGCAGGTACAGCAGATGGGTCGGGGCGTGCCGCACGGCGGACGGGCTCATGGAGCGAGTCTATCGACCCCGCAGGCCGCTCAAGCGACCTCGGCGGGGCAGAATCCCGCGTTTTCCCCGCTTCCCCCGATCGCCCCGATGACCACGTCCATGCCCGAGCGTTCCCCCCTGGCCGCCGCCGTGCGCACCGCCGCCGTGCGCGCGGACACGCACCGCAACGACCGGTCCGCCGGCGCCGTGAGCGCCATCGGCGCGGCGCTGGCGCTGCTGCTGACCGGCTGCGCCGCGCTGCCTGCGGCCGGGCCCGCCTCGGGCGACGCGGCCGCGAAGCCCGGCGCGACGACCGTCGCGGCGGCGGCCGTCCGGCCGACCGCCAAGGGCGGGAGCGCCGAGACGCCCAAGGCCGCCGACGGCAAGGCCGCCGCCGCGCCGCAGCGCCCCGATCCCGGCGCGCCCAAGCCCTTCGCCGAGGTGACCAAGGACGCCACCCGCAGCGACGGCTTCCTGCCCGTGTGGCGCAAGGACGACCAGGTCTGGCTCGAGATCGCACCCGAGCGCCTCGACCGGCTCATGCTGATGACCGCCAACGTCACGACCGCGATCGGGGAGCGCAGGCTGTACGCCGGGCAGATGCGCAGCAGCGATGCGATCGAGCTGCGCATCGTCGGCAAGACGCTGCAGGTGCTGGCGAAGAACCTGGCCTTCCGCGGTGACGGCGACCCGGCGATGCGCCGCACCGTCGACCAGTCCTTCTCCGACAGTCTGCTCGCCTCGGCCCCGATCGCCAGCGCGCCGCATCCCGACAGCAAGGCGGTGCTGGTCGACGCCAGCTTCGTCAAGGGCGACCTGACCGGCCTGCAGACCACGATCGAGCAGGCGTTCCGGCTGCCCTACGGCCTGGACCGCAACAACTCGCACATCGAGGCCGTGCGCACCTCGCCCGGGACGACGGCGTTGACCACGCGGCTGCACTTCGCGGTGCCGAAGCTGCCTGCCCCCCCGGCCACGCCGCTGCCGCCCAACGCGCCGCGGCCGACGCCGCCGACGACGACGCCCGACCCGCGCAGCTTCTTCATCGGCGTCATCGTCAACTTCAGCGCCATGCCGGAGACGCCGATGCGCCCGCGCCGTGCCGACCCGCGTGT
>CAZQPN010000058.1:0-10704 GCA_964595215.1 uncultured Rubrivivax sp.
GCTTCACGGTCGACGGCTCGGGCCGCAAGATGAGCAAGAGCCTGGGCAACTACATGGCGCTCGGCGACTCGGCGAAGAAGTACGGCGCCGAGATCATCCGCCTGTGGTGTGCGGCGACCGACTACTCGGGCGATCTCGCGATCGACGACAAGATCCTGGCCCGCGTGGTCGACGCCTACCGCCGCATCCGCAACACGCTGCGCTTCCTGCTCGCCAACACTTCGGACTTCGACCCGGCCGCCGACGCCGTCGCGCCGGCGGAGATGCTGGAGATCGACCGCTGGGCGCTGGCGCGCGCGGCCGAACTGCAGGCCGAGATCCTGGCTCACTACGAGGTCTACGAGTTCCACCCGGTGGTCGCCAAGCTGCAGGTGTTCTGCTCCGAGGACCTGGGGGCGTTCTACCTCGACGTGCTGAAGGACCGGCTTTACACCACGGCGCCCAAGTCGCTCGCACGACGCAGCGCGCAGACCGCGCTGTGGCAGTTGACGCACGCGATGCTGCGCTGGATGGCGCCCTTCCTGAGCTTCACGGCCGAGGAGGCGTGGCAGGTGTTCGGCGGCGCGGCCGGCGCGGGTGACGCGGGGCGGACGATCTTCAGCGAGACCTTCTGGGCCTTCGACGCCCCGGACGCGGCATTGCTCGCCAAGTGGGCGCGCATCCGCACCCTCCGCGACCTCGCGAACAAGGAGATCGAGGCCGTGCGCACCGCCGGCGGCGTCGGCTCGTCGCTGCAGGCCAACCTGACGATCACGGCGCCGGCGGCCGACGAGGAAGTCCTGGTCACGCTGGGGCAGGACCTGAAGTTCGTCTTCATCGTGTCGGAGGCCGCGCTGCACGAGGGCGACGCGCTGACGATCGAGGTCACGCCGTCGACCGCCACCAAGTGCGAACGCTGCTGGCACTGGCGCGACGACGTCGGCCAGGACCCGGCGCACCCGACGATCTGCGGACGCTGTACCAGCAACCTGCACGGTGGCGGCGAACGCCGGACGGTCGCCTGATGGCGCGCGGCGCCCTGCGACCGGGCCTCGGCCTGTGGCTCGGGCTGGCGGCGCTCGTCGTCGTGCTCGACCAGCTGACGAAGACGATGGTCATCGCGTCGTTCCAGCTCGGCGACGTCCGGCCGGTGACCGACTTCTTCAACCTCGTGCGCGTGCACAACCGTGGCGCGGCCTTCAGCTTCCTGGCCGGCGCCTCGGGATGGCAGCGCTGGTTCTTCGTCGGTCTGGGCGTGGTCGCGTCGGCCTTCATCGTCTGGATGCTGCGCAGCCACGGCTCGCAGCGGCTGTTTGGCTTTTCGCTGTCGATGATCCTGGGCGGCGCGGTCGGCAACGTCGTCGACCGGCTGCTGCACGGCCATGTCGTCGATTTCCTGCAGTTCCGCTTCGCGCTGCTCGAGCCGGTCTTCCACGGCGGCTACTTCCCGAGCTTCAACGTCGCCGACGCGGCGATCACCGCCGGTGCCGTCGGGCTGATACTGGACGAGATCCTGCGCGTGCGGCGCACCCGAGGCTGAGCGCGCGCGGCCCGGCTGCGCCGACCGCAGGCTGCGATCGACAGACCGGCGTGCAGCCGCACGAGCCCGGCCGCATACGCCCGCCGGCGTGCCCCGCGCCGCATACTACGCCCCCATGCTGATCGAAGCCCTGGGCGGCGTCCAGGACCTGACCCGCCTGAACCGGATCGCCAGCGTGCTGGTGCGTCACGGCCTGGGGGACATGATGCGCCGGATCGGGCTGGCCGACATGCTGGCGCGGGCTGGCCAGGTGCTGCACCGGGAGCACGCGGCCGACCTCGCGCGCCTGCCGCCGCCGGTGCAAGTGCGGCTCGCGCTGGAGGAACTGGGGCCGACCTTCGTCAAGCTCGGGCAGGTACTGGCCGGCCGCGCCGACATGCTGGGCCCCGAGTGGACGGGCGAGCTGTCCAGACTGCACAGCCGCGTGCCCGGCGTGTCGCTGGAGGCGCTGCGGCCGCAGCTGCGCGAGGATCTGGGCGGCGAGCCGGAGGCGGTCTTCGCGCACTTCGAGCCGCAGCCGCTGGCCGCGGCGTCGATCGCACAGGTGCACCGGGCGCGCCTGCACGACGGCACCGAGGTCGTGGTCAAGATCCGGCGCCCGGACATCCGCGACGTCGTCGAGGGCGACCTGCGCCTGCTCGCGCGGCTGGCCGAATGGGCGCAGGCCAACGTACCGGCGCTGATGCCCTACCGGCCGCGCGCGCTGGTCCGCGAGTTCGCGCGCTCGCTGCGACGCGAGCTCGACCTCGCGGTCGAGTGCCGGCACGCGGAGCGCGCCGCGGCCAACCTGGCGCCGCTCGGCTTCGTGCACGTGCCGCGCGTGCACTGGGACTTCACCGGCCCGCGGGTGAACGTGCAGGACTTCGTCGACGGCGTGCCCGGCGAGGACCTGGCCGCGATCGACGCCGCCGGCCTCGACCGACGCGAACTGGCCCGCCGGGGCGCGCACGCGGTGCTGCAGATGATCGTCGAGGACGGCTTCTTCCACGCCGACCCGCACCCTGGCAACGTCTTCTACCTGCCGGGCATTGAGATCGCCTTCATCGACTTCGGCATGGTCGGCCGCCTGTCGCCGCGCCGGCGTGACGAGCTGCTGAGGTTGCTGCTGGGCCTGGTGCAGCGCGAGCCGCAGGCGGTGGCCGACGTGCTGCTGGACTGGGCGGACGACACGCGCCGCGTCGACCTGGCGCAGCTGGAGTCCGAGATCACCGCCTTCGTCGACCAGCACCACGGCACGCCGCTTGCGCAGCTGCACCTGGGCGAGATGCTGGCCGAGGTCACCGCCATGCTGCGCGAGCACGGCCTGGCGCTGCCGGCCGATCTGGCGCTGCTGATCAAGGCCTTCGTCTCGCTGGAGGCGATGGGGCGCTCGCTCGACCCCGGCTTCCACATGGCGCAGGAGGCACTGCCCCTGCTGCGCCGTACGCTGCGCGGGCGCGTCCGGCCGCGCGTGCTGGCCCGGCGCGTCGGGCACGCTGCCCAGCAGGCGCTGGCGACTCTGGAGCGCCTGCCGCACGACCTGCAGCAGCTGATGCGCCGGGTCCGCCGCGGGCAGCTGCACGTCGGCATCGAGCTGGCCCACCTCAAGCGCGTCGGCGACCAGATCGACCGCGCCAGTTCGCGGCTGGCGCTGGCGGTGATCGTTGCTGCGCTGATCGTCGGGTCGTCGATTGTGATGACAGTCGGCGGCGGTCCGCTGCTGTTCGGCCTGCCTGCCTTCGGCCTCATCGGCTGGACGGCGGCGGTCGCCGGTGGGTTGTGGCTGGTTCACTCGATCCGGCGCGACCACCGCCGGCGCGACGACGACCCCTGGGTCTGAGGGCTGCGCCATCCGGACCCGCCCGGATGACGCCGCGTGCCCGGCCGGGTATACCCGTCGGCCATGAACGCGCCCCCCACCGAACGGCCCGGCGATGCGTCGGCGCCGGGCACCGATGACGCCACGGGCCCGGCCGACGCCGGCGCGCCGCGCCCGACCGTGTTCGACATCCCGCTCAACCGGCTCGGCTTTGCCGACCCGCTGCGCTGGTTGGCTGCCGGTTGGCGCGATTTCCGCCGCTGCCCTGGCATCGGGCTGTTCTACGGCGGCTGCTTCATGGTGATGGGCTGGGCGCTGCTGAAGATGTACGAGTGGGCGCCGGCCTACGTGATGGCCTTGTCGGCCGGCTTCCTGCTGATGGGGCCGTTTCTCTGCCTGGGCCTGTACCGGGCGAGCCAGCGCCTGGAGCAAGGCGAGCGCCCCGACTTCGGCGATTCCCTGCTTGCGTGGGACACCCGCACCGGGCAGCTCGCGATCTTCGGCTTCGTGCTGCTCGTGCTCGAGATGCTGTGGGGCCGCGCCACGCTGGTCATCTTCGCCGTCAGCTTCGACGGCATGCCCGACCTGAAGGGCTCGCTGCTGGCGCTGCTCGAGCCGGAGAACATCGGTTTCATCGCCGCCTGGGTGGCCGTCGGTGCGCTCTTCGCCGGGCTGATCTTCGCTGTCAGCGTCGTGTCCATGCCAATGATCCTCGACCGCCAGACCGATGCCATCAGCGCCGGCCTGACCAGCCTGCGCCTGGTGCTGACGCAGACCGCGGTGATGCTGTGGTGGGGCTTCCTGATCGCGCTCATCGTGGCGCTGTCGATGCTGCCGTGGTTCGCCGGCCTCCTGGTCACCGGTCCGGTGCTCGGACACGCGTCGTGGCACGCCTACCGTGCGGCGGTCGCGCGCTGAGGAATGCGCCACGGCAGCGGGCGCAATCGACGCTGCGTCGGGCCCCGCGCTGGCCTAGAATGGCTTGGTCCGTTGCGTCTGCGCGGGTTTACTATTTCCTTGAACCGATGCTCATCGAGCCAGGGCTTGGAAGATCGCGAGGCTGGTGTGATCGTCTCGCGTCAGATGAACCCGACGCCTTGCTGACCTCGCCCACCTGAACTTCCGCTGAAGGGTTCAGGAATGCGGCCCGCGGGGCGCGACGGACACCTTTCCCTCACTGGCCCGATGACGCAGTACTGGCTCATGAAGAGCGAGCCCGACGAGGCCTCGATCGATGACCTCGCCGCCGCGCCGGGTCAGACGCTGGCGTGGACCGGGGTGCGCAACTACCAAGCGCGCAACTTCATGCGCGATGCGATGCGGGTCGGCGACGGCGTGCTGTTCTACCACTCGTCGTGTGCCGAGCCCGGCATCGCCGGGCTGGCCGAGGTGGCTTCGACGGCCCGGCCCGACGAGACGCAGTTCGATCCCGCCAGCCCCTACTTCGACCCCAAGGCGACGCGCGCGGCCCCGCGCTGGCTGGGCGTCGACGTGCGCCTGGTGCGCAAGACGCGTCTGATGCCGCTGACCGAGATGCGCGCCGCGCCCGAGCTCGCCGGCATGCGGGTGCTGCACCGGGGCAACCGGCTTTCGATCACGCCCGTCAGCGCCGGCGAGTGGCGTGCGGTGCTGGCCCGGCTGCGCGCCTGATGGACTTCGCCGCCCTTGCCGGCCCCGGCGGCGCGCTGCTGCTCGTCGAGCTGCTCGCGCTCGGCGTCGGCGCGGGTTTCCTGGCCGGTCTGCTCGGAGTCGGCGGCGGCATGCTGATGGTGCCCTTCCTGACGCTGATCCTGTCTGCACGAGGCGTCGAGCCGGCGCTGGCCGTGAAGATGGCGGTGGCGACGTCGATGGCGACCATCATGTTCACCGCCGTGTCCAGCCTGCGCGCCCACCATCGTCATGGCGCCGTCCGATGGCCGCTGGTGCGCACGCTGGCGCCAGGCATCGTGCTGGGCGGGCTCATCGGCGGCGGCGGGCTGTTCGCCGCGCTGAACGGACGCGGGCTGGCGCTGCTGTTCGCCGGCTTCGTCGGCTTCTCGGCGCTGCAGATGCTGCGCGACCGCAAGCCGTCGCCGGGCCGGCAGCTGCCGGGCGCCGTCGGGCAGACGGCGGTCGGCGCGGGCATCGGCGTCGTCTCCGGCCTGCTCGGCGCCGGCGGCGCCTTCCTGTCGGTGCCCTTCATGGTCTGGTGCAACGTGCCGATCCGGCACGCGGTCGGCACGAGCGCGGCACTCGGCCTGCCGATCGCGCTGGCGAACACCGCCGGCTACCTGTGGGCCGGCCGCGCGCTGGCGCCCGCGCTGCCCGGCGCGACCGGCTACCTCTACCTGCCGGCCCTGGTCGTGATCTCGGCCGCCAGCGTGATGCTGGCGCCGATGGGCGCCCGGCTGGCGCACCGCATCGATGTGCGGCAGCTGCGCCGCCTGTTCGCGCTGCTGCTGCTGGGGCTGGCGGGCTCGATGCTCTACAAGGTCTACGGCGGCTGAGCTGGCCACGGGCTCACCGTGGGCCTCGCCACCCGATCCGCACGACATGGCGCACCGGCGCTACGCCGGGTCGAAGCGGATGCTTGCCAGCGTGACGTGGTTGCCGCCGCGTCGCACGGCCTCGGCCAGCGCCGTGTCACAGGCCTGGACGAGTTCGTCCTTGCTGCGGGCGGTATGCGGAAAGCTGGCGACCCCCATCGCGACCGTGAAACCGAGCTCGTGCCCGTCGAGCACCACGATCTGGGTCGCGCACTGGCGCCTGAGCCCCTCCATGCGGGCGTGCGCGGTGGCCAGCCCGACGCCCGACAGCAGCACGGCGAAGCGCCTGTCGTCGAGCCGGCACGAGGCGTCCATGGCACGCGTGTTGCCCCGCAGCAGGCGATCGATCGCCTCGTGGATGCGCATCATGGCGTGTACGCCGACCTGCCGAACGCGGTCGGTCGGCGGATCGATCTCGATGAAGACGAGGGCGAACTCGCGGTGCTCGCGCGTCGACAGGTCGACCTCGCGCCGCAGCTGGTCGTCGAAGTGGCCGCGCGAGTACAGCCCCGAGCCGGCGTCACGCAAGGCCTCGTCCTGCACCTCGCGGCGCAGGGCCTCGTGCGCACGCTGCAGTTGCTCGAGCTGGTCGAGCGCCTGGCGCAATTGGGCCTCCAGTTGCCGCTGCGGCCGGCGGTCCAGCCATAGGCTGGCCATCGTGCGGCTGCCGTCTGACCGAGCGGCCCCGGCCAAGCGAAGCACGCGGAAGTCGAGACGGCGGCCAGCGGCGTCGAAACGGTGGTCGCTGGCCATCCAGCCCTCACCCGCCAGCGCCGTCTGCTCGGCCGCGCGCAGCGCCGCCGCCGTGTCCGGGTCGAAGATGGTCGTGTCGGTGTGTCCGATCACCGCGTCGACCGGTTGCCCCCAGGTCGCGGCAAGGTCCGGATCGACCCAGGCGTAGCGGCCGCTGTCGAGGTGTTTGGCTGCGACCATGACGCCGGCCCCAGACGCCAGCGATGTCCACGCCGCCGCCAGCAGCTCGGACAGCCAGGTCGGCGGGGCGGGATCGGGAGCAGTCGAGGCGGCAGGGGCGGGCATGGTTCGGGTGGCTGACGAGCACATGACCGCCCGGTGCAGCCATGTCGATGCATCTTCGGTGCCGGCGCAGGCCAGATCAAGTCGGCGGCGACCGCGGCCCGGGAATTCTCCCTAGTTCGACTGATTCCCTCGTTGCGGCAGATCACCGAAGGACGACGGCCGCGCCACACCCTGCGCAACGCCGACCGTCGCGCCGCGCGCGCACGGCGGCGCGACAACCGTCAGGGGCCGCGACGGGGCGCCGCGGGACCGGCGCTCCGCTTGGCGCCGGTATCTGCCGCGCAGGGCTCCCTGCCAACGAAATTGCCGTCGGCGACAAATCCGGCTAGAATTACAGGCTTTGCTGCGCCAAGACCACCTAGTACATGACCACGATCCGCGTCAAAGACAACGAACCCTTCGACGTCGCCCTGCGCCGATTCAAGCGGACCATCGAGAAGATGGGGCTGCTGACCGAGTTGCGCGCGCGCGAGTTCTACGAGAAGCCGACGGCGGAGCGCAAGCGGAAGAAGGCGGCAGCGGTCAAGCGCCATTACAAGCGCGTGCGCAGCATGCAGCTGCCCAAGAAACTGTACTGAACGGCCCTGGCGGTCCTGGCGCGATCCTTGCGTCGGACCGTCACGATGGCACAGTCACTGCCCGCGCGGAGTTCCGTGGCGGGCATTTCGTCTTGATGCCCTCCCGGCCACGCGCCGTGCGGCGTCCGCCTTCTTCGAAGGAAAGCCCATGTCCGAGCCCAGCCTGAAGGACCGCATCCAGGACGACGTGAAGGCGGCGATGCGCGCCCGCGAGAACGCGCGCCTGCTGACGCTGCGCGGCCTGATGGCGGCGATCAAGCAGCGTGAGGTCGACGAGCGCATCACGCTCGACGACGCCGCCGTGCTGGCGGTGATCGACAAGCTCGTGAAGCAGCGCCGCGACGCCATCGCGGCTTTCCGGCAGGGTGGCCGCGAGGATCTCGTCGCGCAGGAAGAGGCCGAAGCCAAGCTGCTCGAAGCCTACCTGCCGCAGCGCCTGTCGGCCGACGAGGTGACGGCCGCGGCCGCGGCGCTGGTGGCCGAACTGGGTGCGAGCGGCCCGGCCGACATGGGCCGCGTGATGGCAGCGGCCAAGGCGCGCCTGGCCGGCAAGGCGGACATGGGGATGGTGTCGGCGGCCATCAAGCAGGCGCTGGCGCGCTGAGCGCCGTGCGTGTCGCCGGCAACGGCCCCGCGCACGCACGACGATCGCCCGCGCCGTTCCGCACCGGTCCAGGAATCAAGCCATGCTGTCACCCACCGCACTGCCCGTCCGCCAGATCGCCGAGGGCGTCTACGTGGCGCCGCAACTCGATTCGGCGGCGATGGCCGAAGCCGCCCGCGCCGGCTTTCGCAGCGTCGTCAACAACCGGCCGGACTTCGAGCACAGCCCGGACCAGCCGACCAACGCCGCGCTCGCTTCTGCAGCCGAAGCGGCCGGCCTGACCTACCGCTTCCTGCCGGTGGCCGGCGGCTACCAGTCGCCGCAGGAGATCGAGGCCTTCGCGCACATGCTGCCGACGCTGCCGCGCCCGGTGTTGCTGTTCTGCCGCTCTGGCGCGCGCAGCACCCGGCTGTACATGGCCGCGCAGGCCCTCGGCCCGATGGCCTGACGACCCTCAGAGCCTCACGCGCGCGGGCAAACCCCGCGCCAGGGCGTCCGCCTCGTCCCTAAAATCCGCGGTTCTTCTCGAGGATCGCGACGATGGCCCTTCTTCTCAAGCTTTCACGGCTGATCGACGGGTTCAGCAACCTGCTGGGTAAGCTCGTGATGTGGCTCGTGCTCGCCGCGGTGCTGATCAGCGCCGTCAACGCCATCATGCGAAAGGCGTTCAACATCGGATCGAACGCCTACCTCGAGATCCAGTGGTACCTGTTCGCCGCCGTCTTCATGCTCGGGGCAGCCTACGTGATGCTGCACAACGCCCACGTGCGCATCGACTTCATCGCCTCGCGGATGAGCAGGCGCACGAACGCGTGGATCGACGCCATCGGCATCGTCGTCTTCCTGATCCCGCTGTGCATCATCCTGGTCGACCTGTCGTGGCCGTTCTTCATGCGCACCTACCTGTCGGGCGAGATGAGCGAGAACGCGGGCGGGTTGATCCGCTGGCCGGTCGTGCTGATGATCCCGCTGGGCTTCGCCCTGCTGTTGCTGCAGGCGGTCTCCGAGCTGATCAAGCGCGTTGCCTTCCTGCGCGGGGCGATCGCCGAGCCTTTCAGCTACGGCCATGAGAAGACCGCCGAGGAGCTGCTGATCGAGGAGCGACAGGCGCAGGAGGCCGCCGCCGCGACGCAGTTGGCAGCCTCGGCCAAGGCGGACACGCCGGCTCCGACGGGAGCGGCGCGATGATCGAGTTCATCGGCCAGAACTTCGTCCCGCTGATGTTCGCGGGGCTGTTCTTCTTCCTGCTGACCGGCATCCCGGTCGCCTTCGGGCTGGCCGCCACCGGGCTTCTGTTCGGCTTCATCGGCATGGAGGCCGGCCTCTTCCCGACCAACCTGTTCGGTGCCCTGCCGCTGCGGGTGTTCGGCATCATGAAGAACGACACGCTGCTGGCGATCCCGTTCTTCACCTTCATGGGCATCATCCTCGAGCGATCCGGCATGGCCGAGGACCTGCTCGAGACGGTCGGCCAGGTGTTCGGCCCGGTCCGCGGCGGCCTGGCGGTCGCGGTGGTGCTGGTCGGCGCGCTGCTGGCGGCCACCACCGGCGTCGTCGCCGCGGCGGTCATCTCGATGGGTCTGATCTCGCTGCCCATCATGCTGCGCAACGGCTACAACCGGACCATCGCCACCGGCACGATCACCGCCTCGGGCACGCTGGCGCAGGCGATCCCGCCATCGCTCGTGCTGATCGTGCTGGCCGACCAGCTCGGCCGCTCGGTCGGCGACATGTACGCCGGCGCGCTGATCCCGGCCGCGCTGCTGGTCGGCTCCTATCTGCTGTTCATCGTCGCCGTCGCGATCGTGAGGCCGAAGTGGATGCCTCCGCTGCCGCTCGAGGCGCGCATCTACCGCGAGTCGAACGGCAGCAGCGGACACGTCTCGCTGATCGTGCTGCTGGCGGTCTGCGCCCTGGCCGGCTGGGGCTGGGCGCAGGCGCACGAGAGCATCATGAACCCCTGGCTGGAGCGGTCGACCCCGGCGCCGGGCGACGAAACCTTCATCCTGTCGATGACGGTGGCCGCGTTCCTCGCGCTGGCACTGTCCGGCCTGAACCGGCTCTTCAGGCTGGGCCTGCTGTCACGCCTGGCCGAGCGCGTGACCTTCGTGCTGATCCCGCCGCTGGTGTTGATCTTCCTCGTGCTCGGCACGATCTTCCTCGGTGTCGCGACACCGACCGAAGGCGGCGCGATGGGCGCGCTCGGCGCGCTGATCATGGCGGTGGGCAAGCGGCGGCTGAGCTTCAAGGTGCTGCGCCAGGCGCTGGACAGCACGGCGCGGCTGGCGACCTTCGTGATGTTCATCCTCATCGGGTCGACCGTCTTCAGCTTCACCTTCAACGCCGCCGACGGTCACATCTGGGTCGAGCACCTGTTCGATAAGTTGCCGGGCGGCGAGATCGGCTTCCTGATCTTCGTGAACCTGCTGGTCTTCGTGCTCGGCATGTTCATCGACTTCTTCGAGATCGCTTTCATCGTCGTGCCCATCCTCGCGCCGGTGGCCGAGAACATGGGCATCAACCTGATCTGGTTCGGGATCCTGCTGGCGATGAACCTGCAGACCTCGTTCCTGACCCCGCCGTTCGGCTTCGCGCTGTTCTACCTGCGCAGCGTGGCGGCCAAGAGCGACTACACCGACCGC
>CAZQPN010000059.1:0-10679 GCA_964595215.1 uncultured Rubrivivax sp.
AGGAGGGGGTGGTCACGCACGAGCGCGTCAACGACGCCGTCGCCGAGCCGGTCGTCTACATGGTCGACCGCTACGTCGTCGGCGGCTTCTACCGCGTGCACGCCGAGCGCGGCGTCGACGAGAACCTGAACGCACCCGGCGCCGGCTTCGTGCCGCTGGCCTTCGACCAGAGCAACCAGCTGCCGCGCCCGGGCGCCAAGCCGGGCGCGAGCGCGCCCAACCGCTTCTACATGTACGGCGTGATCGGGCGGCTGGCGATGCTGGCGGCGTCCTACGAGCTCGAGGCGACGGACCCGAACGCCGAGATCTACGAGTAACTGGCGGCGGCGCGCCGGCCGTGCCGATGCGCCCGCCGGGTGCCGGGGGACGCGGCGGGATGCCGCAGGGTCAGCCGGGTCGCCGACACCGGTCACGCGAGCACGCATGCTGAAGGACCTTTCGCTGTCGGCCGTCGTGGCCGGCTTCGTCGCCGTGCTCGTCGGCTTCACGAGTTCGGTCGTGATCGTGTTCCAGGCCGCGGCGGCGCTCGGTGCGACGCCAGCGCAGACGACATCGTGGATCTGGGCGCTCGGCATCGGCATGGCCGCCACCAGCATCTCCTTGAGCCTGAGCTACCGCCAGCCGGTGCTGACGGCCTGGTCGACGCCGGGCGCGGCGCTGCTCGTCACCGCCGGCGCCGGGATCGACATGGCGCAGGCGGTCGGCGCCTTCATGGTCTGCGCCGCGTTGATCGTCGTCGCCGGCGCGACCGGCTGGTTCGCGCGCATCATGAACCGCATCCCGCAGGCGCTGGCCGCGGCGCTGCTGGCCGGCGTACTGGCGCGCTTCTCGATCGACGCCTTCGTGCAGCTCGACGGCAACTTCGTGCTCGTGTTTCCGATGCTGCTGGCCTACCTGGCCGGACGCCGCTGGTGGCCGCGCTATGCCGTGCCCGGCGTGCTGGGCCTGGGCATCGCGGTGGCGGCGGCGCAGGGCCGGCTGGCGCTCGGCGGCGTCGACTGGGCCTGGGCGGCGCCGGTCTTCACGGCGCCGGCCTTCAGCGCCGCGGCCCTGGTCGGCGTCGCGCTGCCGCTGTTCGTCGTCACGATGGCGTCGCAGAACCTGCCTGGCGTGGCTGCGCAGCGCGCCGCCGGTTACGACACGCCGATCTCGCCGGTGATCACGGCCACCGGCCTGGCGACGCTGGTGCTCGCGCCCTTCGGCGCCTACGCACTCAACCTGGCGGCGATCACGGCGTCGATCTGCATGGGCCGCGAGGCACACGAGGACCCGCGCCGGCGCTACGTAGCGGCCGTCATGGCGGGGGTGTTCTATCTGCTGCTCGGGCTGCTCGGCGGCGCCGTCGTCGGCCTGATCGCCGCGTTCCCGAAGGCGCTCGTGCTGGCGGTGGCGGGCTTCGCGCTGCTCGGCACGATCGGCGGCGCGCTGGCGTTGGCGATGAAGGACGAGCACTCGCGCGAGGCGGCGCTGATCACCTTCCTCGTGACCGCCAGCGGCCTCGTGCTGTGGGGCGTGGGCGCCGCCTTCTGGGGCGTCGTCGCCGGCGGCGGCGCGCTGGCTGTGCAACACTGGCGCGCCCGCCGCTGAGCGCCGCGCGCGTCCGTGGCGTCTGGCGCGGCTGGCGGCACCGGCCACGATCGGCGCCGGATGCCGCCAGCAGCGCTCCTGCACGCCCTTTCTCCGTCTTGACCGCACACCCATGGACCTGCTCTTCGTCGCCGACCCGCTCGAGACCTTCAAGCCGCACAAGGACTCGACCTTCGCGATGATGCGCGAGGCCGCGCGCCGCGGCCACCGGCTGATGGCCTGCGAGCCGAAGGACATCCGCTGGGTCAAGTCTGGCCACGCGGCCGAGCCGGTGACGGCCTTCGTGCGCGACATCGAGCTCACCGGCAGCAGCGGCCGGGACTGGTTCCGCGCCGCGCAGCAGCCGCCCGACGAGCGGCCGCAGCCGCTGCGCGACGTGCACGCGGTGCTGATGCGCAAGGACCCGCCGTTCGACCTCGAGTACTTCTACGCCACCCACCTGCTGGAGCAGGCCGAGCGCGAGGGCGCGCGTGTCTTCAACCGGCCGCGCGCGCTGCGCGACCACCCGGAGAAGCTGGCGATCCTGGAGTTTCCGCAGCACATCGCGCCGACGCTGGTCACGCGCGACGCCGCCGACGTGCGGCGCTTCCACGCCGAGCATGGCGACATCATCCTCAAGCCGCTGGACGGCATGGGCGGGGCCGGCATCTTCCGCGTCGGGCCGGACGCGCTGAACCTGGGCAGCATCGTCGAGACCCTGAACGCCGGCGGCGCGCACAGCCTGATGGTGCAGCGCTACCTGCCCGAGATCGCGCAGGGCGACAAGCGCATCCTCGTCATCGACGGCGTCCCAGTGCCGTACTCGCTGGCGCGCATCCCGCAGGGCAGCGAAATCCGCGGCAACCTCGCGGCCGGCGGAAAGGGCGTGGCGCAGCCGCTGACCGACGGCGACCGCCGCATCGCCGAGGCCATCGGCCCGCTGCTGGCCGCGCGCGGGCTGCTGCTGGTGGGGCTGGACGTCATCGGCGAATGCCTGACCGAGGTCAACGTCACCAGCCCGACCTGCTTCCAGGAGATCGCCGACCAGACCGGCTTCGACGTCGCCAAGACCTTCGTCGACGCGCTCGAGGTGCAGGTGGCGCGGACGGCCCGGGCCGGGCAAGGCGGCAGTGCGCGCTGAGCCGGCGCGCCGGCGATGCCGCCGGACGCCGCTGGTCGGATCGCTCGCGCGGATCGCCCTGACCGCATCGGGCGTGCTGGGGCTCGTCGCCCTGGCCGGCCCCGCGTGGTCGCATGACACCTGGTTCGAGCCCGGGCCGGGCACGTCGCGCGGCGAGCTCGGCCTGGTGCTGGGCACCGGAACGCAGTACCCGACCTTCGAGTTCCCGATCCGCATGCCGCAGATCGTCAGTGGCGGGTGCCGCGCCGAGGGCGTGGCGCCCGCCCGCCTGGCCTGGGTCGCCGACCGGCCGGACGCGGTGGCCTTGCGGTCGTCGCAGTCGCTGGCCGGCGCGGCGGGGCCGGTGTGCTGGGCTCAGCTGGCACCGATCGACCTGGAGGGCATCGGGCCCGAGATCGTCGCGCTCTACCTCGACGAGATCAACGCCGCACCGGCGGTGCGCGCCGCCTGGGCGGCCCAGCAGGCCCGCGGCGTGCCGTGGCAGGAGCGCTACGTCAAGCACGCACGCATCGAGCTCGACGGCGCGAAGCCGGCCAGCGCGCCCGTGCAGCCGGTGCCGATGGGCATGGATGCGCTGATGGCTGCGCCGCGTCGGCCGGTGCAGGTGGGTGACGCGCTCGAGTTCCAGGTCCTGCGCGACGGCGTGCCGCTGGCCGACCAGCCGATCGAGTTCCGCAGCAACCTCAGCCGCTTCGGCTTCTGGCGCCGCACCGATGCCGACGGCCGCGTGCGTTTCTCGCCCCCGCTGCCCGCACGCTGGCTGCTGCGCGGCGTCGACCTGCGCCTGGCGGAGGGCGACCCGGACCGCTGGCGCAGCCGATTCCTGACGCTGGTGTTCGACGTCGTCGCCAAGGACGCACCGGGCCGCCCGAAGACGCCCTGACCACGGCGCCGGCGGTCCCGGCGGCCGGCCCGGTGCCGCCGCGCGGCGCGGATGCCTTCGGGCGGACGGCCGGCGCCGGGGCGTTCAGAACCCGACCAGCGTCACCTCGAAGGCACGCTCGACGAACCACACCGCCGCCAGCAGCGCGATCGTCGCCGAGCCCCCGGCCATCACGCCCCGGCGGTAGAAGGCCCCGTGGCGGATGGCGAAGGCCAGCGGCAGGAAGACGGCGACGATCGCCAGCTGCCCGGCCTCGACGCCGAGGTTGAAGCCGACCAGCGCCAGCGCCAGCGTGTCGCGCGGCAGCGCCAGGTCGGCCAGCACGGTGGCGAAGCCGAAGCCGTGGATCAGGCCGAAGCCGAACGCGGCCATCCAGCGCCCGCGCACGGCGACCGGGAAGAGGTTGTTCAGCGCCGCCAGCACGACCGACGCCGCGATCGCCGACTCCACCAGGCGCGACGGCAGCGACACCCAGCCCAGCGTCGCCAGCGTCAGCGTGACCGAGTGCGCCACCGTGAACGCGGTGACGATGCGCACCACGTCCCAGAAGCTCGCGCGGAAGCTGTCGGCCGCCTGCCAGCGGCCCTGCCGGCGCACCAGCACCGCCGGCAGCAGCAGGCTGACGAGGAAGAGGATGTGGTCGAAGCCGATCCAGATGTGCCAGACGCCTTCGCGGCCGTAGTCGACGAACTGGGCCAGCCGGTCCGGCGCCGACAGCTCGAAGCGCTGGCTTGGCGCGTCGGGGCCGAACACGGCCGCCAGCGACGCGCCGGGCGACTGCAGGTTCAGCAGGCCCCGGTGCTGCGGGTCGAGGTCGGCAAAGAGCCGGTAGTCGACCGTCAGCCGCTCGGGCACGCCGCGGCAGTCGAAGGCCAGCGGCAGCACCGTGTAGGCGCCGTCGGTGTGCGTGTCGATCAGCTGCTCGCCCACCGACGCCGCACAGGCACGGTCGTCGGCGTGCAGCGTCAGCCGCTGCGACGCGTAGGCGGCGATGTCGGCGTGGCGCGCGCGCACCTCGCCCCAGGTGATCTCGCCGTTGCCGTCGGCGTCCAGCGTCAGCGCGGCGTCGAGGTCGCGCAGCGCGATGTCCCAGCGGCCGCTCGGGCCGGCGTCGGTCACGGTGATCGTCAGGTAGCTGTCGGAGGCCTTGTGGGCCCAGGCCGGTGCAGCCGTCCACAGCGCCATCCACAGGGCGATCCACAGGGCGATCCACAGGCCTGTCCACAAGGGCAGGCGCGGTCGCCGCCACACACCGTGCGCTCGCCCCGGCGCCGCCGCAAAGGCGGCCGGGCAGGCGGCCGGAGCGGGGGCCGGACAGCCCCGTCGTGCCATCGCCCCGCTCATCGGATCGCCTCCAGCCGGTCGGCCAGCGCGTGCAGGGCCGGGCTCTCGACGCCGGTCGCCCTCATCCAGCGCAGCACCGGCTCGGCGGCCGTGGGCTGGCGAGCCGCCAGGGCCGCGGCCAGCAGCAGCCGGGCGTCGGGCAGCTCGCGCTGTCCGGCATAGTTGTCGCGCGCCAGCGCCAGCGCGGCCTGCGGGCGCTCCTGCACGGCGAGCTCGAAGCGTGCCTCTTCCCGCAGGTGCACGGCGTCGCCGCGTCGGCGTGCCGCCTCGAAGCGGGCCGACAGCTCGTCCGCGTAGCGTCCGGCGAGCGGGCTGGCGGCCGCCTTGGCGGCCAGCGCCAGGCGCAGCAGCAGCACGTCGGCGTCGACGCCGTTGCGCAGCTGCACGAGCACCTCGGCCGGCCGGCCAAGGTCGAGCAGCAGGTCGGCGTGCGCGGCGCGCAGGGCGACGTCGTCCAGCCCGAGGGCCAGTGCCGACTCGTAGGCCGCCTCGGCCGCCGCGGGATCACCGCGCTGGACCTCGATCGCGGCCAGGTGCGTCAGCGCCCACAGGCGCAGCGAGGGATCGGCCTGCGGGTCGGCTGCGAGCGCCGCCCGCAGGGCGTCCGCCGCGATGTCGGCGCGGCCGGTCAGGGCATCGACCTGCGCCCTGCAGCCGGCCGCCCGCAGCGGCGTGACGTGCGCTGCCATCGCATCGCAGGCACGGCGTGCCGCATCGGTGTCGGCGCGCACGAGGTGCAGCTCGGCGAGCCGCGACCAGGCCTCGGCATGACCGGGGTCGCGGGCCACGACGGCGTTCAGATCGGCCAGCGCGTCGTCGAAGCGTTGACCGAACTGCGCGATGGCGGCGCGCATCACCTGGATGTCCGCCGGCGGTGCAGGATCCGACCACCACGGGGCGAGCACGGCCTGTGCCTGGCCGACGTAGCGCGGGTCGCCGAGGGCTTGCGCCTGGTGGTAGGCGGCACGCGCCGCTGCCAGCGCGCGGCCCGCATCCCGCGGTGCGGCGCGTGCGGCCTCGCGCAACGCGGCCAGCTCGCGTGCGGCCGGGTCGGCGCGGCGCGTCGGCAGACGCGTCAGGACCTCGTCGTCGCTCGCCGGCCGGTAGGGTTCGGCATGGGCGGTGGCGGCGATCGCCAAGGCCAACAGAGCGCCGGGCAGCCGGTGTCCGGGCCGGTGGCGCCGGGCGGGAGGGGGGAGTCTCGTCATCTTCCACGGGACTGTACGCAAACCGGGCGGGCACGGATGCGGCGGGGCCGGGCGGGCCAACGCTCGACCTGCGAGGCGGGCCGGCGGCCGGCCCCCGCCAGGACGCCGGCGACACCGGCCCGGGACGCGCAATGGCCGCCGAGCGATCGACGGCCCGAGCCCGGCACGCCCAACGTCAGGCTGGTGGCGTCGTCACGTCGCCATCGGCACGGGGCCGACGGCAAGGCGCCAGTGCCCCAGCGGGGCATCGGCGGCGTCGCCGCGGTACTCACGCACGGCGATCTCCAGGGCGATCAGCCAGGACAGGGCCTCGTCTTGCAGGCCGCACAGCGTCATCGACCCGAGGATGCGCGAGATGAAGAGGTCGTGGTGCGTGGCGGCCCGTGCCCAGATGATGAAATGCTCGCGCCAGTGGGGCGCCCTGTCGATGCGGTCGGCACGCCGTTCGAAGCCATAGAACCGCAGCATGCGATCGAAGGCCCGGCGCATGGCGGCCCGTACCGTCTCGTCAGCTGCGAGGAGCCGGAAGTCGCCTCCGGTCGGCACGGGCGACGCCGGATCGACCTGGGACGGCGTCGTCAGCGGGAACAGCCAGGGCATGATGTGCTGATGCCGGCGCAGGTCCCAGTCCGACCACGACAGGGCTTCGTCGAGGCGGCGACCGTCGCCAGTCTCGCCGCAGCCGCTGAGGAACGAGAGCACGCGCAGCCCGGCATCGGTCAGTCCGTGACCTGTGTCTTCAGCCTTCAGGGCGTCGGTGATCGCCGCCAATGCCAGCTCGGGCGTACCGTCGACGCACAGGTCCGGGATCGACCGGCCGGCGAACGAACCCGTGCCGAGCGCAATCAGCTTCGCACCACGCGTGCGCGCCTTGTCCAGCAGGCGCTGGCTCGAGGAGATGCTGGCGGCCCCTTCGATGACGAGCACGACGTCGGCACGCTTGAAGGCCAGCTCGGGGCCGGCGAGCCGCCGCGGGTCGGGTAGCTCCCCGAGCAGGGTGATGTCGGGCCGGATCGTGCGTTCGGCGGCGCCACAGGCCAGGCAGTGCCCGTCCTCGACGCTCGGCCGCACGGTGTCGCAGGCGGAACAGCGCCAGCGAAAGGCATTGCCATGCAGTTGGAAGACATCGGGCGCGCCCGCCACGGTGAGCAGGTTGTCGATCCGCTCGGTCACGAGCGTGGCTTGGGGCAGCTGGCGTGCCAGGGCGACGATCGCCCTGTCCACCTGGCTTGGCCTCCGGTCGAGGCTGGCGTCGCGCCAGCGCCGCCAGAAGTCGGCGAAGCCCTCCGGATCCCGCGACAGGCCATCGACGTGTCCGTGGGCCAGACGGTCCATCTCCGACCAATGGGCCAGGTGCGCGCCGAGCGGAGAACGACCGCCATCGTCCGGAGCGTCCTGGCAGGCGACGATCACGACCCGTCGAGCCCGACGCAACCAGTGTGCGGCGTGCGCCGCGAGCAGTGGCGTAGGCGGCCTCGGCGCGCCGGCGCGAGTGGCCTTCTGCGCCAGCATGAAGTCGGCCGCGCGCTTCTTCACGGTCTCCGGTGTGTCGCCTTGATGCGCCTCGGCCACGCCCACCGACACGCTGACGCGCAGGCCGGCGGCCAGCCTGGACCAGTCGTGCGACCGCACCGCCGCTTGGAAGCGCTCGGCCACCCGGGCCGCTTCGTCGAGCGGCGTGTTGCGGAACAGCATCGCGAACTCGTCGCCGCCCCAGCGCGTCGGCAGGTCCGTCGCGCGCGCAAGGTCGCGCATCAGGTCGGCGATCCCCTTCAGCACCATGTCGCCGACTTCGTACGAGTACTTGTTGATCGACTTGAACTGGTCGACGTCGACCATCGCGACGCACACCGGTTCTCCCGCGTCCTCGCCCTGTGCCAGCCACTCCGAAAGGCAGTCCTGGAACCGGCGTCGGTTGCCGATGCCGGTCAGCGGATCTTCGTTGGCCCATTGCCAGAAGCGATCCTTGTCCGCGACAAGGGACTCGATCTGCCGGTCCTTGCCGCGCAGGGCCATCAGGTCGGCGGTGACGGCCGCCCGACCTTCGAACTGCCTCACCAGCAGCGCGCGCTCGACCAGCATCTGCTGTTGCCATTCCAGCAACGCGAGGTCGGCGCGCCCCCTCAGGCGATGCAACTCCGCCGCGATCCGATGCCCCAGCAGCGCGACCGGGCGGTGGCCGGTCTCCGCGCCGACGGCGCTCATGCGGCCGGCGTACATGGCCGCCGCCTCGAAGTCCCCGTCGTGGCGCGCGATCTCCGATTCCAGCCAGGCGTGCGTCGCCGTCAGCCAACCGGCGACACCTGCCGTTGTCAGCAAGCGCTCGCCCGCGGCAGCCCACTCACGGGCCTCCGGCAACCGTCCGGACCAGACTGCCTCCAGCCCCCGCTGCTGGCACAGCGACGCGGTCAGGCTCGCGCCGGCACCGGGCAGCAGCGGATCGGCCGGTGCGACGGCCTGCACGACTGCCGATGGATCCGGTAGGTCCGCCGGGTGGGTGAACCGGGGCGGCTCTTCCTTGCCCAGTCGCCGCGTCGCCCAGCCGAAGGCGGTGATCCAGCTGCGCTCCACGGCCACTGCGGTGGCGGCGCCCGCGCCGCCGTGCCGGTCGGCAATTGGCGCGGCGGAGTCGAAGACGCGGGCGGCCTGGGCGAAGCCGTGGTTCCAACCGTAGGCGGCGGCCAGCGCCAGCTGCGCCTGGGCGCTCCAGCGCCCGGGTGGCGCCGCCTCCGCCAGACGGTTGGCGAGCAGCCCGGCCTCGACCGCCTCGAGGCCGCGCCCGGCGACCGCCGCGGCGCGGGCACACAGCGCCAGCGCCTCGATCTCCTCGGTCTGTGCCAGCGCGATCGCGAACTGGCGCGCCGCGCTGCGCGCCGTGTCCAGCGCGCGCTCGACGCGCGAGCGAGCGAGATCGACATAGGCCAGGCGCAGGTTGCCACGAGCCCTGTGGAGCGGGTCGGTCGCGTGGCCATGGACGAGGGCTTCGGCCAGCTGGCCGGCGACGTCGAGGTGGCCGGCGGCCAGCGCGTCGTCGATGGCGGAAAGACCGTTCGTGCCATCGGCAGGCACGGCGCTCGGGGGCAAGGGGGGGTTCTGCGTCACGCGACCTCGCACGTCATCGGGTGGATGAACCCGGCGGCGCCGGCCGCGAGGGCGCCCTGACGGTCGGCGCGACCCGCATGTCCTGCACGGCTGGTTGCTGGCGATGCTATCGGCGCGCCGTCGATCGATCCAGCCGACGCCCTGCCACCGATCGCCGGAAAACGACCCGTCGGGCGCCGCTCATCGGGCTTGCCGCCGGCGCGTCGATCAGGCAGCAGGCTGCCGCCCGTCTCGAGACCAGGTGACGGACCGCCCGCAGCAGCTCAGGTATGCACGTGGTGCAGCCCCTTGAAACGCTGCCGGAACGCCGTGACGGCCGCGGCGGTGTCGGCGGCGACCTCGTCGGACGCCAGCGCCCGTGCGATCAGCGCCGCCAGCTCGTCCATGTCGCCCGGCCCCATGCCCAGCCGAACGATCTCCGGCACGCCCAGGCGCAGGCCGTTGACGTCGCCGTCGACCGTCGGCACGCGCGCCGTCGGCAGGCCGATGCCGCAGGCCAGCAACCGGGCGCGCGCCAGCCGGCGCGCCGCCGCCTGGCCCCCGCCCCAGCGCGCGGCCTCGACGGCGAACTGGTGCGAGCGTGTCGCGTCGCGCTCGCGCGCGAAGACCGGCAGGCCGGCGTCGACCAGCGCCGCGGCCAGCGCCCGCGCGGTGGCGACCATGGCCTGCGCGTAACCGGCGCCGAAGTCCTTCCAGTCGAGCAGGCCCATCGCCAGGGCGGCGGTCTTGCCGGCGTCGAAGTTGGCCGTCAACCCGGGGTAGGCGATGGCGTCCAGGCGCTCGAACAGCGCGGCGTCGGTGCCGACGATCAGCCCCCCCGGCGGCCCGCCGAGGCTCTTGTAGGTGCTCATCGTCATCACCTGCGCGCCTTCGGCCAGCGGGTTGGCCCAGGCGCGGCCGGCGACCATGCCCGACAGGTGGGCGGCGTCGAACATCAGCACCGCGCCGACCTCGTCGGCGATCGCACGCACGTCGGCCACCGGGTGCGGGAACAGGTTCAGGCTGCCGCCCAGGGTGATGAGCTTCGGCCGCGCGTCGCGCGCCAGCGCGCGCAGCGCGTCGACGTCGACCGTGTAGCCGTCGGCGTGCACCGGCGCCGGCAGTGTCCGCAGGCCGTAAAGTCCGGCGGCGCCGGCGGCGTGGTGGGTGACGTGGCCGCCGATCTCGTCCGGCGGCGCGATGAGGGTGTCGCCCGGCTGGCAGGTGGCCATGAAGACGTACAGGTTGGCCAGCGCGCCCGAGCCGACACGCAGCTCGGCATAGGGCGCGTCGAAGACCTCGGACGCCAGCTCGGCGGCGATGACCTCGATGCGCTCGACCGCCTCCAGCCCCATCTCGTACTTGTCGCCCGGATGGCCGAGCGACGCCCGCGGCCCGAGGCCGGCGGCCATCAGCGCCTCGGCGCGCGGGTTCATCACGTTGCTCGCCGGGTTGA
>CAZQPN010000060.1:0-10594 GCA_964595215.1 uncultured Rubrivivax sp.
ACCGACGCCTTCCGCGCCATCAAGCAGCACCTCGACCCGGCCGGCCTGCTGAACCCGGGCAAGATCGTCGACCCGCCGAAGATGGACGACGCGTCCCTGTTCCGCTTCCCGCCGGGCTACCGGACGATCCCGCTGACGCCGGCCTACGACTGGTCGGCCTGGAATGTCCAGAACGACCCCGTCACCGAGCGGACCACCGCGCCGGGCACCGGCGGCGACCCCACCGGCGGCCTGGCCAAGGCGGTCGAGATGTGCAACAACAACGGCCACTGCCGCAAGTTCGACGCCGGCACGATGTGCCCGAGCTACCGCGTCACGCGCGACGAGGTGCACCTGACGCGCGGCCGCGCCAACACGCTGCGGCTGGCGCTGTCGGGGCAGATCGACGGCGGCTTCACCTCCGACGCGGTGGCCGAGGCACTCGACCTGTGCGTCGGCTGCAAGGGCTGCCGGCGCGACTGCCCGACCGGCGTCGACATGGCGAAGATGAAGCTCGAGTTCGCCGCCCAGCGCACCGCCGAGCGCGGCCTGACGCTGAAGGACTGGCTGATCGCCCGCCTGCCGCAGATCGCCCCCTGGGCCAGCCGGGCGCCGGCGCTGGCCAACCTGCGCGAGCGCATCCCGCTGCTGCGCACGCTCGGCGAGCGCTGGCTCGGCCTGGCGGCGGGGCGCTCGCTGCCGCGCTTCCGGCGCGACACCTTCGCCGCCGCCGCGCCGGCGCTCGCGCTGGCGACGAAGGACGAGACGCTGGCGGCGCACGCGCGCGACGGCCGCGCCGCGGTGCTCTTCGTCGACACCTTCAACGGCTGGTTCGAGACCGAGAACGCGGTCGACGCCGTGCGCGTGCTGCAGGCCGCCGGCTACGCCGTGCACGTGGCGACGACGCCGGGCGGTGGCCAGCTCTGCTGCGGCCGCACGCTGATGGCCGCCGGCCTGGCCGACGAGGCGAAGGCGCGGGCGCGCGAGCTGATCGACGCCTTCCAGCCGTTCGTCGACGCCGGCGTGGCGATCGTCGGGCTGGAGCCGTCGTGCCTGCTGACGCTGCGCGACGAGTTCCTCGTGATGGGGCTGGGCGAGCCGGCCAAGGCACTCGCCGGCCAGGCGCTGCTGCTGGAGGAGTTCCTGGCGCGCGACGCCCGGGCCGGGCGCTTCGCCCCGGCGCTGCGCCCGGCCGCCGCGCCGATCAAGGTGCACGGCCACTGCCACCAGAAGGCGATGGGCGCGCTGCCGCCGGTGCTGGAGGTGCTGCGGCTCATCCCCGGCGCCGAGGTGTCGGTGATCGACAGCAGCTGCTGCGGCATGGCCGGCAGCTTCGGGTTCGAGGCAGCGCACCACGCGGTGTCGATGCAGATGGCCGAGCTGTCGCTGCTCCCGGCGGTGCGCGCCGCGGCGGACGCCATCGTCGTCGCCGACGGCACCAGCTGCCGGCACCAGATCGCCGACGGCGCCGGGCGCGAGGCGCTGCACGTCGCGCGCGTGCTGGCCAGTCACCTCGCGGGCGCAGGGGATAGGTAGTTTCCACGCGAACCCGGGCATGGCCCTGCGATCTAATGCCGATTCACGTGGCTTTCCCAACCCCTGTCCTTACTCGATCGACTCAGGAGACGAACAGATGAAGAAGTGGACCCTGGCCCTCGTGGCGGCCGCCGTCGCCGGCAGCGCCTTCGCCTTCCCCGACAAGCCGCTGACGATCGTGGTGCCGTTCGCGGCCGGCGGCCCGACCGACAAGGTCGCCCGCGACCTGGGCGTGGCGATGAGCAAGGTGCTGAACCAGAACGTCATCGTCGAGAACGTCGGCGGCGCCGGCGGTACGCTGGGCGCCACCAAGGTGGCACGCGCCAACGCCGACGGCCACACGCTGCTGCTGTACCACATCGGCATGGCCACGTCCGCCTCGCTGTACCGCAAGCTGGCCTACAAGCCTCTCGAGGACTTCGAGTACGTCGGCATGGTCAACGACGTGCCGATGACGCTGATCGGCCGCGCCAACCTGCCGGCGAACAACTTCGCCGAGCTGAAGAAGTGGATCGACGACAACCAGTCCAAGGTCAACCTGGCGAACGCCGGCCTGGGCGCGGCATCGCACCTGTGCGGCCTGCTGTTCCAGCAGAGTCTGGGCACCCAGATCACGACCATCGCCTACAAGGGCACCGGCCCGGCGATGACCGACCTGCTGGGCGGCCAGGTCGACATCATGTGCGACCAGACGACCAACACGACGGCTCAGATCGCCGGCGGCAAGGTCAAGGCCTATGCGGTGACGACGATGCAGCCCGTCAACACGCCGGCGCTGTCCAGCCTGCCGACGCTCGACAGCCAGGGCATGAAGGGTTTCAACGTCAGCGTCTGGCATGGCCTGTACGCTCCGAAGGGCACGCCCGCCGCAGCGCTGAAGACGCTCAACGAAGCGCTGCGCAAGTCGCTGCAGGACCCCGAGTTCGTCGGTCGCATGGAGGCCCTGGGCGCCGTCATCGTCACCGATGATCGCCTGTCGCCGGAGGGCCACAAGAAGTTCGTCGCCGCCGAGATCGACAAGTGGGGCAAGGCGATCAAGGCCGCCGGTCAATATGCAGACTGAGGACGCAAGGACCTGCAGCGCGCAGGTCTGAGCGCTCTGCTGCCGATCCAGCAAGGCCGCCTGCGGGCGGCCTTTGTCGTTCGGCGCTCAGCGCCGGCGCACGACCAGCCCCTTGAGGTATTCGCCCTCCGGAAAGCACAGCGTGCCGGCATGGTCGGGCGCGGCCTCCAGGCGCTGCAGGATGGGGCCGTCGACGTCGGCATCGATCGCCGCGCCGGCGACGATCTTGTGGAACAACTCCGGCCCGATGCCGCCGGAGCACGAGAAGGTCAGCAGCAGCCCGCCCGGCCGCAGCGCCTGCAGCGCCAGCCGGTTGACGTCCTTGTAGGCACGCGCGGCACGCTCGGCGTGCGACGCCGTGGGCGCGAATTTCGGCGGATCGAGCACGATCGCGTCCCAGCGCCGGCCGGCGTCCAGGCTCTCGCGTAGGAAGCGGTTGACGTCGGCCTCGACGACCTCGCTGGCCGCCTCGTCGAAGCCGTTCAGCCGCACGTGCGCCTGCACGCGCTGCAGCGCAGGGCCGGACGAGTCGACGCTCGTCACGCGCCTCGCACCGCCCGCCAGCGCCGCGACCGTGAAGCCGCCGGTGTAACAGTAGGCGTTCAGCACCTCGCGCGACCCGAGCTGACGCACCCACTGCGAAAAGCGCGCGCGGTTGTCGCGCTGGTCCAGGTAGAAGCCGGTCTTGTGCCCGTGCGCCAGGTCCAGCGTCAACCTCCAGCCGTGCTCGCCGATCTCGACCTCGGTCGCGCCGGCGCCGCGCAGCCAGCCACGGCGCTCGTCCAGGCCCTCCAGCCGGCGCACCGCGGCGTCCGAGCGCTCGTACAGACGGGCCAGCCCAGTGGCCGACAAGAGGGCGTCGGCGATGACGTCGCGCCAGCGGTCGACCCCGGCGCTGCCGAACTGCGCGCACAGCACATCCGCATAGCGGTCGACGACCAGCCCCGGCAGGCCGTCGGCCTCGCCGTGCACGAGGCGCACGCCGTCGCTGGCGATGCCCAGGCCGGCACGTGCCTGCACCGCTGCGGCGACGCGGCGCACGAAGAAGGCGCGGTCGATGCGCTCGCCCTCGTCGAAGCTCCAGGCCCGTACGCGGATCACGGACGACGGGCTGTACGCGCCCCAGGCGAGGAAGCGGCCGTCGGCGGCCTCGACGCGCACGGTCTCGCCGGCATCGGCGCCGCCCTTGGCGACGCTGCCCTCGTAGACCCAGGGGTGGCGCCGCTGCAGCGAGCGCTCGCGGCCGTCGCGCAGGCGGATGGTCTTCATGCGGCGCATTGTCGCCGCCGCAGGCCCGGGTGTTGACAGGGCGCCGGCCGGCTCCTACAAGCCGACCGGACGCCCGCCCGATGAAGATCTTCCTCAGCCACGCCAGCCCGACCAAGCCGCTGGTACGCCGCCTCACCGAGACGCTGCCGCCGCACGTCGAGCGCTGGCTCGACCAGGACGAGCTGTCGGCCGGGCAGAGGTTCGGCGAGCACATCGAGGCCGGCATCCGGCTGGAGTGCGACTTCCTGATCGTCTTCATCGACGAGGCGGCGCTCGGGTCCGAATGGGTGCGCCGCGAGGTCGGCATCGGGCTGGAGCGGCAGCGCGACCTGCAGCGCCCGTTCGTGCTGCCGGTGCTGCTGGGCGATGTCGAGTCGCGCATGGGAGAGCTCGGCCTGCCGGCCGACGAGTGGCTGTACCTCGACGCGCGCGACCACAGCGACGCCGGGCTGACCGCCAGCGCCGCGCGGCTGCAGGCGGAGCTCTTCAAGCACGCCAGCGAGCTGGTCGAGCGGCTGCGCAGCGTCGACCGGCGGGCGCTGATCGACGGCTTCGTGGCCGAGCTGGCCGAGTTCGAGCAGGTGGCCTTCCGCTGGGTGGCGTCGATGACGAACCGCATCGGCTACGTGGTCGCGCGCCCCGAGGCCCAGGCGCACATCCGCGACTGCCTGGAGGCGTACAACGCCGTCGCCGACCGCCTCATCCCGCGCCTGCCGATGCACCGGGACCGGCTGAGCGCGGCCTGGCGCGACAACCGGCTGCTGCGCAAGCACATCGCCGCGCTCATCGACCAGGTCGAGGACGAGGTCTACCGCGGCGTGATGTTCGAACTCAACGAGGTGCTGAGCACCCTGCACGAAGCCATGGTCGCCGACGAGGCCGGGCGCCTCGACGCGGCGTGGCTGGAGGCGCGCGAAGCGCGCAAGGCGGCCCTGCTGGCCAAGGCGCAGGCCGCGCTCGAGTCGATGACGCGCGACGCCAGCGAGCTGGCGGGCGACCTGACCAGCGAGCTGGGATGACCCGGTGACGGGTATGCGCCGACGCGAATGGCTGCAGGTGGCGGGCGGGCAGGCCCTGAGCGGCGCCGCGCGCGCCGCCTTCGATGGCCGGGCCGGCCGGACGATCGGCACGGCGCTGGCCTTGCAGGCGGCACGGGCGCGCGCGGCACCGCCGGCCGGCGCCGACGTCCCGCTGCATCGGCTGCACACCGGCGACCTCGGCGCGCTGGCGGCGGTCGACGCGACGCTGGGCGGGCAGCCCTGGCGCTGCCTGATCGACAGCGGCGCCAGCGTCGCGCTCGTCTCGCCCGGCACGGCCGCGCGCCTGGGCCTGCGGGTCGTCGCGCGGTCGCGCGTGGCGACCGCGGGCGGCACGATGACGCTCGAGCGCGTCGCGATGCCGCCGCTGCGGATCGGCGGCGAGCGCATCGACGCCGGCGAGGCGCTGGTGCTCGACCTCGCCGCCGCACTGGGCGACGCGGCTGCATCGATCGACGGGCTGGTCGGCGCGCCGGCGCTGCGCGGCCGCACGACGCGGCTCGACCTGGCGGCGGGCCGGCTCGGCTGGGATGCGGCGCCGGCCACCGCGTCGGCGCCGGCGGCCGATGGCGCGACCTGGCCGCTGCGCTGGGACCAAGGGTTGCCGGTGGTCGACCTCGCCCTCGGCGACCGTCCCCCCGCCCCTTTCCTCTTCGACACCGGCAACGCCGGCGCGCTGGTGGTGTTCGCGCGCCACGCGGCGGTGCTGGCGACCGACAGGGACGCCCTGCCGCGCACGACGATGCACGAGCTCGGCGGCCCGGTGACGGTGCACCAGGCGCTGCTGGAAACGCTGGCGGCCCCTGGCTTCGTCGCGCACGACGTGCCGGTGGTGTTCGAGTCCGGCCGTGGCGCGCGGCGCGGCGCCCACTTCGACCGCCTGGCCGGCAGCCTCGGGCTGGCCTTGTTCGGGGCCGGCGCGGTCACGCTGGACGGCCCGGGAGAGCGGCTGACGATCGAGCTGCCCGGCCTGCCGGCACCGCCGCCGCTGCCCGGCGGCTACGGCTTCGCGCTGCGATCGGTCGCCGGCGAGGCGCCCGCGGTGTCGGCCGTGTTCGACGGCGGCCCGGCAGCGCGCGCCGGCGTGCGGCCCGGGCAGCGGCTGCAATCGCTGGACGCACGCGCGCTGGCGGGCGTGTCGGCCGGCGAGGTCTGGCGCACGCTGGCCGGCGTGCACGAGGCCCGCTTCGGGTTCGACGCCCTCGGTGCGCCGGTACGGCTGGCGCGCGAGCGCTTCTTCGTCCGCTGGCGCTAGCGTCGCCGGCGCCGCTCAGCAGCTGTCGGCCAGGTCGCGCCGCTGCAGTTCCAGCACGTCGTTGCCGCGCACCAGCCGGATGCCCGAGATGCCGACGAAATTGCCGGTCCAGGTCTCACCCCCGATCGTGAAGGCGGTGATCAGGGTCTGCAGCTTGCCGGCGTCGATGTCGGCCGGTTCGATGGTCACGGCCACCGCCGTGCGCATGGGCGTGGTCAGCTCGCAGCCGCTCGTGTTGGTCTGGAACCTGAAGCGCCGCCGTTCGCGCTGGATCTCCACCCACACGCCGGTGCTCAGGTCCGGCACCTCGCTGTCGAAGTAGGCGCGGATGCGGCCGTCGTCGGACACCACCTCGTTGATGCTCTCGTAGCGCCCGACGAAGCAGCCCGGCAGCGTGACGAAGCCGCCGCTGATGCTGCCGTCGGTGCGCGGCTGGTCCGGACAGCCCGGCAGGTTGCCGGTGAAGCTGGCGCCGAACGAGGACGTGAACAGCGATCGACCGATCGGCTGGATGTTGATGACGCAGTTCTCGTCGGCCAGCGCGCCACAGTCGGCACGCGGCTGGAAGCCGGCTTGCGCGGGGTCGTCGACGCGCCAGTCGCCCCCCGCGGAGCCGAGAAAGCTGACGACGGCGACGATCTCGCCGCCGCCGCACGCCGCCACCGCGGCGGCCACGGCCGACGCTGCCACCCAGGAACTGATTCGCATGCCATCCTCCCGCGCCGGGCGACGGCGCCGACCCGATGCCGGGCGCGCCCTGACATGCCGGGGATATCCCAGCCGCTGCAGGCCGTCAATCCCCTGTCGATCCTGGCCGCCGCTTCGCCCGCGGGTGCGCCGCGTCGTAGACCTTCGCGAGGTGCTGGAAGTCCAGCCGCGTGTAGACCTGCGTCGTCGAGATCTGGGCATGGCCGAGCAGCTCCTGCACCGCGCGCAGGTCACCGCTGGACTGCAGCAGGTGCGACGCGAAGCTGTGGCGCAGCATGTGCGGATGGACGTGCGTCGGCAACCCGGCCGCCAACGCCATCGCCTTCAGCCGCGCACGCAGCTGGCCCGGGCTGAGCCGCGCGCCGCGGCGGCTGACGAACAGCGCGGGCTCATCCGCGCGCGCCAGGCGACCACGCACGTCGCACCATGCCGCCAGCGCCGCCAGCGCCGCCCGGCCGACCGGCACGCTGCGCCGCTTGCGGCCCTTGCCCAGCACGTGCGCGCTGGCGTCGGCGTCGTCGACCCAGCCCGCCGCCTGCGCCGATGGCGCAGCGTCGAGCCCGACCAGTTCGCCCACGCGCAGACCGCAGCCGTAGAGCAGCTCGACGATGGCGTGGTCGCGCGCCGCCAGCAGGGTGTCGGTCTCGGCGGTCGCGCCGCCGGCGCCGGACGCCGCCGCCGGGGGCGCGCCGTGCGACGCCAGTGCCACCGCCTGGTCGACCGACAAGGCCTTGGGCAACGGCCGTGATGCCTTGGGCGCACGCACGCCGTCGACCGGGTTCAGCGCCGGGCCCTCGGGGCCGCCCTCGCGCCCCCACCACCGGTACAGGCCGCGCCAGGCCGACAGCTGTATTGCGATGCTGCGCGGCGCCAGGCCGCCGCGGTGCAGGCGCGCAGCCCAGCCACGGACGTGGTGCGGCTGCACCGCGGCGAGCGCCACCCCAGCCTCGCCGGCCAGGCGCTGCAAGCGCGCCAGCGCGTCGCGCACCAGCACGACGCTGCGATCGGCCAGCCGCCGCTCGACCCGCAGGTGCTCGAGGTGGCGCGCCACCGCCGCGGCGCCGGTGCGGTCCGCCACCGCAACGGCGGCGGTCCCGGACGCGCCTGGCAGCTCGACGCTCATGGGTGGGACCGGCGCGAGCCCGTCCGCCGGCCCGGCGTCACTGCGGCAGCAGCAGGCGCGACAGCGCCGCGCCGGCCGTCTCGCCGATGCGCATCAGGAAGTCCGTGCCCATGTCGGCGGCGTAGCGCGTCGGGTCGGGCGAGGCCAGCACCAGCAGGCCGAAGGCACCGAGGGGCCCGGTGCTGCGCAGCGGGATCATCGCCATCGACGCGACCTGGTCCGGTGCCTCGAGCCAGGCCGCGGCCTCGAAGCCGGTGTTGGGGCCGCAGTAGGGCAGCGTCAGGCTGGACGCGAAGGTCTTGACGTCCTCGCTCACCGGCGCCGCGAAGCCCTCGTCGACGTAGTGCGTGGCCAGCGACCACAGCCGCAGCGCGCCCTGCGGGATCAGGAACTGGCGCTGCAGCTCGTCGACCAGGGCCGCCGGCAGCAGGCGCGGATTGGCCGTCAGCAGCAGCGTGCGCGTCCAGTCCTGCAGCTTGTCGGCGATGGCGACGTTCTCCTGGCCATGGCGGATCATCTCGACCAGCTTGCGCTCCAGCCCCTTGATGCGGTCGCGCAGCATCTCGATCTGGCGCTCCTGCAACGAGACCGCGCGCGCGCCGTGCGGGCTGGCCAGCTGCACGCTGCCGAGCAGCTCGGCATGGCGCTCGAAGAAGGCCGGGTTGGTCGCCAGGTACTGGGCGATGTCGTCCTCGGTGATGCCGTGGATCGGGCTCGTCGTGCTGCTCATCTCTCGCTCTCCCTGCATTGCATCGGTCGGCGGCCGGGTGGCCGTCACAGCTCGATCTCGCCTTCGAACACGGTCTCGGCCGGGCCGGTCATGCGCACCGGCGCGCTGCCGCCGGCCCAGTCGATCGTCAGCCGGCCGCCGCGCGTGTGCACGTCGACGCGCGCGTCCAGCCAGCCCGCGCGGATGCCGACGACGACGGCGGCGCAGGCGCCGGTGCCGCAGGCCAGCGTCTCGCCGGCATCGCGCTCGTGCACGCGCAGCCGCACCGCGCCGCGCGACACCACCTGCACGAAGCCGGCGTTGACGCCGCGCTCGAAGCGCGCATGGCGCTCGATGCGCGGGCCGTCGGCGGCCACCGGCGCGGCATCGACATCGGCCACGCGCGTCACCGCGTGCGGGTTGCCCATCGACAGCACGGCGACCTCGACCGTGCGCGCCTGCGGTCCGTCGGGCCCGTCGGGCCCGTCGAGCGTGAGCGGCCAGACATCGATGCCGCCCTCGCGCCGCGGCCGCAGCCCCGTGGTGTCGAACGGCAGCGCGGCGGGGTCGAGGTCGGGCGCGCCCATGTCGACGCTGACGCGCCCGTCGGCCTGCTGCACGAGCTCGAGCCGGCGGTTCACGGTCTGCACGCGCACCGTCGTCTTGTCGGTCAGCCCGTGCTCGCGCACGTAGCGCACGAAGCAGCGCGCGCCGTTGCCGCAGTGCTCGACCTCGGCGCCGCTGGCGCCGTTGAAGATGCGGTAGCCGAAGTCGACGTCCGGGCCCGGCGCGCGCTCGACGACGAGGATCTGGTCGGCGCCGACGCCGAAGTGGCGGTCGCCCAGGCGCCTGAGCTGCGCCGCGTCGAGCGCCAGCGGCGTACGCGTGGCGTCGAGGACGACGAAGTCGTTGCCCACCCCCTGCATCTTCGTGAAGCGCACCCGCATGGCGGCGATTATCGACCCCCGTAGACGGCCGACGCGCCCGGCGGCCGGGTCTTGAAGCGTCGGTGCACCCACAGGTACTGGGCCGGCAGGCGGCGGATCTCGCTCTCGATCCAGCGGTTCATCGCCGCCGCGTCGGCGGCGTCGTCGCCGCTCGGCCAGTCGTCCCAGGCGGGCAGGAAGCGCACGCGCCAGCCCTGCCCGCCCGGCAGCATCTCGGCCACCACCGGCTGCACGACCATGCCGAGCGAGCGCGCCATGCGGGCGGGTGCGACCAGCGTCGCCGCCGGCACGCCGAAGAAGGGTGCGAAGACGGCCTCGCGCGGGCCGAAGTCCATGTCCGGCAGGTTGAAGAAGGCGTAGCCCTGCCTGCGGATCGCGCGCACCAGCGGCAGCGCGCCCTCGCGGTGGCGCGAGAACACCTGGCCCTGGCCGAAGCGCAGCCGGCCGCGGCGCATCGCGGCGTCGAACACCGGGTTGCTCTGGCTCTGGTAGATCGAGCCGACCTGGCGCGACTGGAACAGCTGGGTGGCGGCGCCCGCGGCGTCGAGCGCCATGAAGTGCGGCACCAGCCACATCACCGGCTTGTCGCTGCGCTCGGCCAGGCCGACATCGCCCTCGACGTGGATCAGCCGCTTCAGCCGCGCCGGGCTGGCGTACCACAGCAGCGAGCGCTCGAGCAGGCTGCGCCCGAGCCAGCCGAAGTGCTCGCGCAGCAGGGCCCGACGGGCCGACGGATCGAGCTCGGGCAGGCACAGCGAGAGGTTGCGCTCGGCCACCGCGCGGCGCGAACCGCCGAGGTGGAACAGCACGGCCCCGAGCAGCCGGCCGAGCGCCGCGTGCCAGGCCATCGGCAGCGGGTGCAGCAGCCACAGCAGCGCGATCACCGCGCGCGCGCCCAGGCGATGGTGCCAGGGGCTGCCGCGCCGGCGTCGCGCGCGCCGGCCGGGCGCGGCTGGACCGCCGTCGGT
>CAZQPN010000061.1:0-10557 GCA_964595215.1 uncultured Rubrivivax sp.
CGGACTGCAGCATGTAGTGCTCCAGCACCTCCGACAGCCGCTGCAGCGGCTCGCCACGGTCGCCGTGCAGCGCCACCACGCCCTGGTAGGGCTGCTGCCCCGGCTGGCGCTGATTCGGGTCCAGCGTGATGGCGCAGCGGCCGCGGCCATGGACGTTGGCCAGCGCCGCCAGTTGCGACCCGGCGGCCACCTCGCCCTGCACCGTGGCGGTGCCGAGGAACAGCAGGTCGGGCTGCACCTCGGCCACCGCCAGCTTGACCGGGCCGTCGCCCGAGACCTGCAGCACCAGCGCGCCGGCGAACTTGATGTTGGACTGCATCAGCACGCCGGCGGCGCACATCTGGCCGACCAGCGAGGCGACCTCGGTCGGCCAGGCGTCGGCCTCCGCGCGCCGCGCCAGCACCTCCTGCCAGCTGTCGGTCAGGCGCACCAGCATGCCGCGCACCGGCAGGCCTTCGAACAGGAACTTGTGCAGCTCGGACATCGGCGCCTCGGTCGTCCGGATCAGCCGATGCGCTCGGCCTGGCGGTGGCGCGCGGTTTGCGCCACGTAGTGCTCGGCGCTCCAGATCAGGCGCTCGATCTGCTCGGGGGTGAGCTGGCGCACCACCTTGGCCGGGCTGCCCAGAATCAGCGAGCCATCCGGGAAGTGCTTGCCCTCGGTGACGAGCGACTTCGCGCCGACCAGGCAGTGCCTGCCGATCGTCGCGCCATTGAGGATCACGCTCCCGATGCCGATCAGCGAGCCGTCGCCGACCGTGCAGCCGTGCAGCATCGCCTGGTGGCCGATCGTGACCTGCCGGCCGACGGCGAGGTGGAAGCCGGCGTCGGTGTGCAGCACCGCGCCCTCCTGCACGCTGCAGCGGTCGCCGATGGTGATGAGGTCGTTGTCGCCGCGCACGACGGCGCCGTACCAGATGCCGGTCTCGGCGCCCAGGCGCACCTGGCCGATCACGCTGGCGCTGTCGGCGATCCAGGTGGTCGGGTCGAGCTGGGGGACATGTTCGCCGAGGCGGTAGATCGCCATCGCGGGCTCCAGGGCGGGATGAACATAGGATTCTAGGGATGGAACTGCGCACGCGTGCCCTGGCCGCCCTGGCCCTCGGCGACCCCGAGGCCCGGGTCGCGGCGGTGCGTGCGCTGGCGGCCGACGAGCCGCCGGCCGATCCCGCCGCGCAGCCGCGGCCCGGTGGCCCGCTGCCCGGCCGTCCGCCGCGGCCGCGGCTCGTCGACCCGGCGGCGCTGCCGCGGCGCAGCCCGTTCACCGTCGAAGGTCGGGCCGCGCTGCTGCACGCGGTGGCGCACATCGAGTTCAACGCCATCGCGCTCGCGCTGGACGCGGTCTGGCGCTTCGGCGCGATGCCCGAGGCCTACTACCGCGACTGGCTGCGCGTCGCCGCCGAGGAGGCGCAGCACTTCACGCTGCTGCGCGACCACCTCCGCACGCTCGGCCACGACTATGGCGACTTCGACGCCCACGACGGCCTGTGGACGATGTGCGAGAGGACCGCCGGCGATCCGGTCGCCCGCATGGCGCTGGTGCCGCGCACGCTGGAGGCGCGCGGCCTGGACGCCACGCCGCCGATGCAGGCCCGGCTGGCCAAGGCCGGTGACCAGCGCGCGGTCGAGATCCTGGACGTGATCCTGCGCGACGAGATCGGCCATGTCGCGATCGGCAACCGCTGGTACCGGTGGCTGTGCGAGCGCGACGGGCTGGACCCCGTCGCGCACTACCCGGTGCTCGCCGCGCGCCACGGCGCGCCGCGGCTGAAGCCGCCCTTCAACCTCGACGCGCGCGCCGCCGCCGGGTTCAGCAGCGAGGAGCTGGGCGCGCTGCCGACGCGCTGAACGCGGGCCGCGCGCGTCGCCCTCAGCGCGCAGGCTTGCGCGCAACCATCCCGACCAGCGCCGACATGCCGCGGTGGCCCGGCCCCTCGTCGACCTCGGCCTCGACCTCGCGCAGCTCGACGATCTCGAGCGCAGCGAAGGCCTCGCGCAGCATCTCGGCGGTGTACAGGTTGGCCAGTACGCCCGGCCCGCCGGTGCGGTACTCGAGCTGCTTCGGCGTGTAGCCCTGCAGCACCAGCGTGCCGCCGGGCTTCAGCGCGGCGACGATGCGCGCGAACAGCCGCGCGCGCAGCGCCGGGTCGGCGAACTGGATGAAGATCGCCGCCACGCCGTCCCAGGCGGCGTCGCGCCATGCGTAGCCGTCGCAGTCGGCGACGGCGAAGTTCACCTCGACGCCACGCTCGGCCGCCAGCGCACGCGCCTTGGCCACGCCCGCCTCGGCGATGTCGAAGGCGTCGACCACGAACCCGCGCTGCGCCAGGAACACGCTGTTGCGCCCTTCGCCGTCGGCCACGCTCAGCACGCGCTGGCCGGGCTGCCAGACGCCGGCATGCGCGCGCAGCCACTGGTTGGGCTCGGTGCCGAAGAGGTAGCCCGGCGCCTCGAAGCGGCGGTTCCAGGTGCCGGCCGGGTCGGCGAAAGAGGTGCCGGCGGCGTTCGGGTCGCGGCTGCGGTCGGTCATCGGGGTGTTCCTGGCAGAGGGTCGATGGGTGCCGTGGATTCGGTGGCGGCCGGCGGGCCGGTCGGTGCCGCCGATGATGCCTGCGCGGCCGCACGCGACGGCATCAGGCCAGCCACGGCCCGATGGCGCGCCACGCCATCAGCACCGCGACGACCGCGCTCGCGGTGGCGAAGGCGCGCCGCAGCATCACCGGCGGCAGGCGCCTCGTCACTCGGCGTCCGAGGCCGAGCGCCAGCACCGCGCCGCCGCCGAATCCGAGCGCGAGCGCCGGGTCGACGTGACCCTGCCCGCCGGCCGCCAGCACGCCCGACATGCTGGCCAGCGCGATCACCGCCAGCGAGGTCGCCATCACGCCCGGGGCATCGACGTTGCTCAAGCGGGTCAGCGCCGGCACGATGACGAAGCCGCCCCCGACCCCGAGCAAACCGGTGAGCAGGCCCGACACCGCGCCCGTCCCGCCGAGCACCGCCGCGCAGCGCCGCGTCCAGCGCAGCCGGCCGTCGGCCGGGTCGAGCTGGCACGGTGGCCTGACCGCCGTCACCATGGCTTGCCTGCCATCCGACCGGTCGGCGGCGATCGGCGGTGCGACCGGCGCGTCCGGCTGCCAGCGGGCCATGCGCCACGCGGTGTAGGCCAGCAGCGCGGCGAAGGCGAGCAGCAGCGGCTGCGGCGGCAGCCGCTGCGCCAGCCACACGCCCGCCGGTGCCGCGACCATCGCCACGCCGCCGACCAACGCCGCCGCCCGGTAGCGCACGGTGCCCTCGCGCAGGCCCAGCAGCGCGCCCAGCGCCGCCGCCGCGCCGACCGCGATCAGCGCCACGGGCGCGGCCTGCGCCACCGGCAGATCGAGCCCGAAGACCAGCAGCGGCACCGCCAGCACGCCGCCACCGGCACCGGTGAATGCCAGCACGAGGCCGATGGCGCTGCCGTAGAGGAGGGGCAGCCAGGGCAGGGTCTGCATCGGTGGCGTTTGGGACGGTCGGGACGACTGCCGACGTTATACCCAAATGGGTATCTTGATCAATGCCGTCCGAACCCCAGCCAGCCGGCGCGGCAGCCACGGCGCCACCCGGCGGGTCAATCCATGAAGTAGCGCTTCAACCCGGCCAGCGTCATCTCGATGGCGATCGCCGTCAGCACCAGCCCCATCAGCTTCTCGATCGCCGCCACCATCGACGCGCCGAGCACGCGGCGCAGCCGGTCGGCGCCCAGCAGCACGAGGCCGCACACCGTCATCGCCGCCGTGATGGCGCCGAACCAGGTCCACAGCTGGTCGGGCTGGCGCGAGGCCAGCAGCAGCACCGTGGCCATCGCCGACGGCCCGGCCAGCAGCGGCACCGCGAGCGGGAAGATGAAGGGCTCGCGGTCGCCGGCGCTGGCGTAGACCTCGCCGCCGCCGGCGAAGATCATGCGCATCGCGATGACGAGCAGGATGACGCCGCCGGCGACCTCGAGCGATCGCTCCGACAGCCGCATCAGGTTCAGGAAGCCTTGCCCGGCGACCATGAACAGCGCCAGCACGCCGAAGGCGATCAATGTCTCGCGCAGCGCCACGCGCGCGCGCCGCGACGGCTCGACGTTGCGCAGCACCGAGATGAAGATGGGCAGGCTGCCGAAGGGGTCGAGCACGAGCAGCAGCAGCACCAGCGCGGACAGGAAGCTGTGGTCCATGCGGCCCGGATTGTGCGCTCGCGCTGCGAGCAGCCTGTCGACGGCGGCCCGGAAGACGTGCGGCCGCGCCCCCCGCAGGCCGCCTTGATCGCCGGCCATCCACCGGACGACCGCATCCCCCCGGCTCGCGGTGCCTGACGGAAGACCCGGTGGTCCGGCCGGACGTTGGCGATTAGAGTGCCGCGTCGACGCACGAAGTCGAGACAGGCGGCGCCCGCCGCGCGCCTGCCCACGCCCAGGAGAGACGCCATGCGACTGCACCCCCATCCGCTCGCGGCCTGCGCCGCGTCCCTGTGCCTGCTGTCGGCCGCGCCCGCGCTCGCCGACGGGCCGAAGCCGGTCTACCAGGCCCAGGTGGCACGCACCAGCTACGGCATCCCGCACATCCAGGCCGGCGACTGGGGCAGCCTCGGCTACGGCTACGGCTACGCCTTCGCACAGGACAACGTGTGCGTGCTCGCGCGCGAGGTGCTGGCCGCCGGCGGCACGCAGTCGCGCCACTTCGGTGCCGCCACGCTGCCGTCGGACCTGGTCTACGCGATGGTCAATTCGGCCGACCGCGTCGAGGCCGCCTGGACCCGTCTCGACGCCGACACCCGCGCGCTGCTGACCGGCTACGCCGACGGCTTCAACCGCTACCTGCGCGACACCGGCCTCGGCGCCCTGCCGGCCGACTGCCGGGACCAGCCCTGGATGCGCCCGATCGACGGCCACGACGCGCTGCGCGTGCTGCGCAAGCTGCTGGTGCGCGCCGGCACCGGCAACTTCGTCAACGCGCTGGTCGCCGCGCGGCCACCGGCGCCCGTCGTGGCCCAGGGCGGGCGCATGGCGGCCGGGCCGCTGCTGGCCTCGGCCGACGCGGCGCGCACCAACTGGCCGTCGGTCCATGTCGATGCGCCCACGGACCTGCCCGACTTCAGCCCCGAGCGCTTCGGCAGCAACGCGGTCGGCCTCGGGGGCGACCTGACGGGCGGCGCCGGCGCGCTGCTGGGCAACCCGCACTTTCCGTGGTTCGGCATCGAGCGCTTCTACGCCGTGCACCTGACGATCCCCGGCCGCTACGACGTCATGGGGGCGTCGATCTTCGGCTTCCCGCTCGTCAACATCGGCTTCAACCGCCATCTGGCCTGGAGCCACACGGTCTCCACCGCGCGGCGCTTCGTGCTGCGCGAGCTGGCCATCGTGCCGAGCGCGCCGACCAGCTACCTCGTCGACGGCCAGGTGGTGCCGATGACGCCCGAGACCGTGACCGTCGACGTCGCGCAGCCCGACGGCTCGGTCGCGCCGGTCAGCCACACCTTCTGGATGACGAAGTACGGCCCGGTGCTCGTCCCGGCGGCGCCCGCGGCCTGGAACCCGGTCAGCGCCTACGCGCTGACCGACGTCAACCTCGAGAACACCCGCGCCTTCGGCCAGTACCGCGAGATGGGCACGGCGCGCAACCTCGACGAGTTCACGGCCGTGCTGCGCCGCCACGTCGGCCTGCCGTGGGTCAACACGGTGGCCGCCGACAGCGCCGGCAACGCCTTCTACGGCGACATCGGCTCGATGCCGAACGCGTCGGCGGCCAAGCTCGCGGCCTGCATCAAGCCCGGCCTGTCGCAGGCGCTGGCCGCGTCGCGCCTGTACGCGCTCGACGGCTCGACCTCGGCCTGCGACCTCGGCACCGACGCCGACGCGCCCGAGCCCGGCATCTTCGGTGCCGGCAGCATGCCCGGCCTGACGCGGCGCGACTACGTGCAGAACTCGAACGACAGCTACTGGCTGGCCAACCCGGCGGCGCGGCTGGAGGGCTACTCGCCCATCATCGGCACCGACGAGAACCGGCCGCAGGGCTTTCGCACCCGGCTGGGCATCACGCAGATCCTCGACCGCCAGGCCGGCGCCGACGGCCTGCCCGGCGCCGGCTTCGGCCGCCAGTGGCTGCAGGACATGCTCTACGGCAACCGCCACTACAGCGCCGAGATCATGCTCGACGGCGTGCTGCAGGCCTGCGCGACGCAGGACCCGAACGTGCCGATCGCCGGCGGCCAGGTCGTGAACGTGGCGGCCGCCTGCGGCGTGCTGGCGGCCTGGGACCGTCGCAACCGCACCGAAAGCGTCGGCACCCATGTCTGGACCGAGCTGTGGCGCCGCCTGAGCGGTACGCCGACGGCGGGTTCGGGCCTGCCGCCGGTGGCCGGCGTGCTCTACGCCGTGCCCTTCAACCCGGCCGACCCGGTCGGCACGCCGAGGGGGCTGAACCTCGCCAACGCCAGCGTCGTGACGCGCACGATGGGCGAGCTGGCCGTCACGGTCAAGTACTTCGCCGACAACGGCATCCCGCTCGACCGCCCCTGGGGCCAGGTGCAGTTCGACCTCCGCAACGGCGAAGCGATCCCGATCCACGGCGGCTCCGGCGGCTCGGGCGTCTACAACGCCATCGTGCCCGCGCCGCTGACACCGGGCGTCGGTTACGCGCCGATCCTGGGCGGATCGAGCTGGATCCAGTCGGTGACCTTCGGCCCGAACGGCCCGGATGCGCGCGCGGTGCTGACCTACTCGCAGTCGAGCGACCCGGCGAACCCGCATCACGCGGACATGACGCGGCTCTTCTCGACCTACGGCTGGGTGCGCCTGCCCTTCGCCGAAGGCGACATCCGGCGCGATCCGAACCTGACGGTCATGCGGCTGCGCGAGAAGCGCTGACGGCGAGACTCGCCGCCGCCGTCGGCGACGACTTCCGGCGTGGCCCGGGGCCGCGCGGGGGCACCGCGCCGGCGTGCCGCAGAGGCGGCCCGCCGGCGGCCCATGGTCCAATGCGGGGCTGCCCATGCCCGTGCCACCCCGCCGCCCCACCCCGCCCCGCACCCCCGCCCGCGGGCCGGCCCGTGCGCACCCGCCTGCACACCGGTCTGAGCGACCGCCGGCCCGTCCAGCGGCGCCCGCCGCTCGCGCCGCGTCGCCCGAGGCACCTGCCGCCGACAACACTGCCGCCGGTGCCGACACCCCGCGCGTGGCCAAGCTGATCACGGAGCGCGGGCTGGCGTCGCGGCGCGAGGCCGACGCCTGGATCGAAGCCGGCTGGGTGACGGTCGACGGCCAGGTCGCAGTGCTCGGCCAGCGTGCGCGGCCGGACGCCCACATCGAGGTCGACCCGCGTGCGCGCACCGAGCAGGCCGAGCGCGTGACCATCCTGCTGCACAAGCCGGTCGGCGTCGTCAGCGGCCAGGCCGAGGACGGCTACGCGCCGGCGGTCACGCTGGTCACGCCGGCCAACCACTGGACCGAGGACCGCAGCCCGCGCCGCTTCCACCCCGGGCAGCTGCGCGGCCTCGCGCCGGCCGGCAGGCTGGACATCGACTCCACCGGGCTGCTGGTGCTGACGCAGGACGGCCGCATCGCCAAGCAGCTGATCGGCGACGAGACGCGCGTCGAGAAGGAGTACCTGGTGCGCGTGCAGCACCTGCGCCCGGGCCCCCTGCCCGACGCCGAGCTGCAACGGCTGCGCCATGGCCTCAGCCTGGACGGCCGGGTGCTGCGGCCGGCACGCGTGAGCTGGGCCAACGAGGACCAGCTGCGCTTCGTGCTGCGCGAGGGTCGCAAGCGGCAGATCCGCCGCATGTGCGAGCTCGTCGGGCTGCAGGTGCTGGGGCTCAAGCGCGTGCGCATCGGCAGCGTCGTGCTGGGCGCGCTGCCGCCGGGGCAGTGGCGCTACCTGGCGCCGCACGAGCGCTTCGCCTGATGGCGGCGCCGGCCTCCGACCCGGTCGTGCACGCCGGGCGCGGCCCGCTCGGGCCGCTGGGCGCCGCCGCCGTGCTGGCGCTGCTGATGGGGCTGCAGCCGGCGACGACCGACATCTACCTGCCGGCGCTGCCGGCGCTGCGCGAGGCGCTGGGCGCGTCGATGGGCGCGGCGCAGCTGACGATGTCGGCGCTGATCCTGGCCTTCGGCTTCGGTCAGCTGCCGTGGGGCCCGGTGTCCGACCGCGTCGGGCTCCGGCCGGGGCTGGTCGGCTCTCTCGGGCTTTTCGTGGCGGGCTGCCTGGCCGGCACGCTGGCGCCGGCCATCGAGTGGCTGGTCGCCTGCCGGGCGGCGCAGGGCTTCACGATGGCCGGCGCGGTGGTCTGCTCGCGCGCGATGGTGCGCGACCTCTACCAGCCGCAGGAGGGCGCGCAGGTGATGGCGCTGGCGCTGTCGGGTCTGGGCGTGGTGGCGATCGGCGGGCCGGCGCTCGGCGGGCTGGTGGCGGCGCTGGCGGGCTGGCGCGCTGCGCTGTTGGCCGTGACCTGCTACGGCGCGATCGCGCTGGCGGTCGTCGCCTGGCGCGTGCCGGAGACGCTGGCGGTGAAGAACCCGCGCGCGACCGCGGTCGGTCCGATGCTGGCCAACTGGTGGGAGATCGGCCGCCACCCGGGCTTCATCGCCTGGTCGCTGCTCGTGACCTGCGCCTACGGCGGCATCTTCACCTACCTCGCCGGATCGTCCTTCGTCTTCATCGGCGTGCTCGGCCTGTCGCCCGGCGCCTACGGGCTGGCGATGGCCTCGGTGTCGTGCTTCTACCTCGCGGGCACCTACTTCTGCCGCGGCATGATCCGCCGCCGCGGCATCGCCGGCGCGGTGCGATTCGGCGGCGGCTTCACGCTGGTGGCGGCGCTCGGCTTCGGCGCGGTCTGGTGGAGCGGCTGGGCCTCGCCCTGGGCGCTGCTGGTGCCGCAGTGGCTCTACGCCTTCGGCCACGGCATCCACATGCCCTGCGGCCAGACCGGCAGCGTCGCGGCCTTCCCGCGCAAGGCGGGTGCGGCCTCGGCGCTGGCCGGCTTCGTGATGGCGCTGGTCGCCTTCGGCATCGGCCGCTGGCTGGGCGTGGCGCTGGACGACACGGTGCGCCCCTTCGCTGCCGGCCTGGCGTTCTGGGCGGCCGCGACCTGGCTCGTGGCGTGGACGCTGGTGCAGCGCCACGGCCGGTCCCATTGAGGCCGTTGCCACCGGTCGGCGGGATGATCGGACGATGACGGAACCGACCCCGGCGCCGACCCCCGCGCCCCTGGGCCTGTGCCTCGCCGGCCCGACGGCCAGCGGCAAGACCGCCATCGCGCTCGCGCTGGCCGCGCGGCTGCCGCTGGAGGTGATCAGCGTCGACTCCGCGCTCGTCTACCGCGGCATGGACATCGGCACCGCCAAGCCGAGCGCGGCCGAGCGCGCCGCGGTGCCGCACCACCTGATCGACATCGTCGACCCGGCCGAGAGCTACTCGGCGGCGCGCTTCGTCGACGACGCGACGCGGCTGGCGGCCGCGATCCGTGCGCGCGGGCGGCTGCCGCTGCTCGTCGGCGGCACGATGCTGTACCTCAAGGCGCTGCGCGACGGCATCGACCCGATGCCGCCGTCCGACCCGGCGCTGCGCGCCGCGATCGACGCGCGCGCCGCCGTCGAGGGCTGGCCGGCGCTGCACGCCGAGCTGGCCAGAATCGACCCGGCCAGTGCGGCCCGGCTGGCACCGGGCGACCGCCAGCGCATCCAGCGCGCGCTCGAGGTCTGGCAGCTGTCGGGCCGGCCGCTGTCGGACTGGCAGCGCCGGCGCGCGGCACCAGGGGCATCGCCCGACGGTGCAGGCGCGCACGCGACGGCGGCCGCACGCTGGCCGCTGTTGTCGCTGGAGCCGGCGTCCAGAGCCTGGCTGCACGCACGCATCGCCGAGCGCTTCGACGCCATGCTGGCGGCCGGCCTCGTCGACGAGGTGCGCGCGCTGCGCGCGCGCGGCGACCTGCATCCCGGCCTGCCCAGCATGCGCTGCGTCGGCTACCGTCAGGTGTGGGCCGCGCTCGACGCCGGCGCGCTGCCGGCCGACCGCGGGGCATCGGCGTGGGCGGCGCTGCGCGACGCCGGGATCGCCGCGACGCGCCAGCTCGCCAAGCGGCAGCTGACCTGGTTGCGCTCGATGCCCGACCGCCACGTCGTCGCCTGCGACGCGCCGGGGGCCACCGACGTCGCGCTGGAGCAGCTGGTGGCGCTGTGCTGCGGCTGATGCGGTCCCGCCATCGACCGCGCGGACAGGCTTGACCAAGCACCCAGCGCATCGCTGTCCTGTTCATCACGAGGCACTTTCGCCCGGCGCTTCATCCGACCAATGGCGGCGGTTGATGGCGTACCCGTCGACCTTGCCCTTGAACGGCATCAGCAGCATGCCGTCCAGGCGTGCCACCTCGCGCGGGTCGGTGTGCCCATGGATGCCGATGACGATGGCGTCATGCCCGGCGCGCGGCTGGGCGCGGTAGGTGCCGAACAGCCGGTCCCACCAGGGCAGGTTGAAACCGAAGTTGGAGTTGGTCTCGTCGTCCTCCACCGAGTGGTGCACGCGGTGCATGTCCGGCGTGA
>CAZQPN010000062.1:0-10386 GCA_964595215.1 uncultured Rubrivivax sp.
TCGGGGTTGTTGGCGTGGAACTCCATCAGCGCGGCGATGTCGGCGAAGCCCATGTCGTAGGTGCCGCTGGCCACGCGCGTGACCGTGCCGCCGGAGCCGTTGCCGGCGTCGATCGTCACGTCCAGCCCGGCGTCCTTGTAGTAGCCCTTGGCGGCCGAGGCCAGGAAGAGGGCCGACGGGCCCTCGAAGCGCCAGTCGAGCTGGAACTTGATCGGCGTCTGCGCCAGTGCCGGCGACGCCAGCACCGGCGAGGCGAGCAGGGCGATGAGGGCGCGGCGGACGGGGGACGGAAGGGACATGCGGGCGGCTCCTGGACGGATGGGGGAACGGGACTGATCAACCTCAGCAAATTCTGTGCGCGAGCGGTGCGCCAGAACCATCCGGGCAAACCGCGTGGCGCCCCGCGCCGGGGCGGCGTTACGTCCTGCTGCGCCAGGGCGGTGCGAGATTCGGCGTGCGAGCCCGTGCGAACGCATCCTGATGGTGCGTGGGCTCATGGATGCGATCCGCCTCTTCCTCCGCCCTCTCCGAGGGATCCATCCACGTCGATGTCCGGCGGCGGCCGACGCCGCGCTGTCGCGCACGGTCAGCGCGGCCCGCGCCTTCCGGCGCGCGCTCAACGCCGGCATCGCGCAGGCGCTGGTGGCGCTCGCGTTCGAGCCGGTCGCACGCTGCAGTGTCGAGCAGTTCGACGTCATGCAGCAGTGGCTGCGCCACCTGGAGGCGCTGCAGCGCAACGCGCCGCCCGCGGTGGTGGAGGCCGTGCGTGACATGGTGTGGCGCGTGCCGGCGCGCTCGCGCGGGCCGGTGCAGCCTCTCGGCGTCTGCGCGTCTCCGCCTCACGGACTCGGCCCGGCGCCACGGCCGCCGGCGCCACGCGGCCGGCGCGACGTAGGCCGCGTCCTACAGGCGCGGGCGCGGCCGTCCGACCCACCATTGCGACGTCGGCCCACGCCCGGCGCCGCTGCGCGGGCCTAAGGTCCCATCCAACGGGCCCGGCCTCCGGCGCCCGCCCATCGGAGGAACACCACCCATGCTTCATTACGCCGTCATCTTCTTCGTCATCGCTCTCGTCGCCGCCGTGTTCGGCTTCGGCGGCATCGCCGCCGGTGCGGCGGGCATCGCCAAGCTGCTGTTTTTCGTCTTCCTGTTCCTGGCCGTGCTCGGCGCCGTCGCCGGCCTGATGCGCGGTGGCCGCTGAGGCGGCCCTGCAGCGCGGCGTGTCGGCCTTGTCCGACAAGCCACCGCGGCGCCGACCGGCAGACGGGCGGCGCTGCCCGACCCACACTGACTTCACCCGCCCGACCCGGGCACTTCCCAAGGAGAAATCGATGAACCCGAGCGCCAAGTCCACCCCCCGTCGCGGCCGCACCGTCCTGGCCGCCGCCGCCGTCATCGCCGTGACGCTCGCCGCCTGCAGCAACGAGGAGGCGCCGCGCACGGCCGGCCAGCCGGCCGACACCACCGTCACGCAGCAGCCGGCCGACGCGGCACAAGCGACCGCCGACACGGCGCGCGAAGCCGGCGAGCGCATCGCCGAAGGTGCGGCCGAATTGCGCCAGGAGGCCGGCGAGGCGATCGGCCATGCGACCGGCGCCGTCAGCGACGCCGCGATCACGGCGGCCATCAACGCCGAACTCGTGCGCGACAACGAGCTGAGCCCGATGGACGTCGACGTCGACACCGTCGGCGGCCGCGTCGCGCTGACCGGCAAGGTCCCGAGCGAGGCCGCCCGCGAGCGCGCCGAATCCATCGCCGGCAAGATCGACGGCGTGGTGGCGGTCGACAACCGCCTGACCGTCAGCACCAGCTGATCGCCGACGAGCGCAAGCCAGCGGCCACGCCAATGGCCACTGCCCCGGTACCACCGCGCGGCGCCCCGGCGTCGCACCGACCCTTGATCCGAGAACGGAGGTCTCCCATGAAACCGCAACACGTGCTCGCTGCCGCGATGACCGCGGCGGTCCTGCTGACCACCACCGGCTGCGCCGTCGTGCGCGACCAGCAGACGGTCGGCTCCTACATCGACGACGCCACGCTGACGACGCGCGTGAAGGCGCGCTTCGCGGAGGACCCGACGGTCAGCGCGATGGCGATCAAGGTCGAGACGCTGGAAGGCGTGGTCCAGTTGTCAGGCTTCGCCAAGTCGCTCGACGAGAAGTCCAAGGCCGAGCAGCTGGCCCGCAAGACCAGCGGCGTGCGCGCCGTGCGCAACGACATCATCGTGAGGTCCTGAGGCCCGCCGGCGCGGCGGATGCGCACGGCCGTCCCCCGGCCGCTGCGCGCGCGCCGCACCGTTGTCCCCGTGCACTTCCGTCGCGCCGCACCCGGCCCTGCCATGCCCACGCCCCCCGCCGATACACTCGGGCGACCGCGACCCGGCGGCGCGCGCGCCACCGGGCTGTCCATCAGCGGCGCCTCGCCGATCGCCCCGATGTCGTGCCTGAACCTGTTCCTCGTCGAAGACAGCCCGCTGATCCGCCGCAGCCTGGCGGCAGCGCTGGAGGAGCTGGCACCGGTGCGCGTCGTCGGTCATGCCGAAGGCGCGCCGCAGGCGCTGGAGTGGCTGGACGCACATGGCGCCGACTGCGACCTCGTGATCGTCGACCTGTTCCTGCGCGAAGGCTCGGGCCTGGACGTGCTGCGCCGCCTGCACCGGCAGGACCACCCGCCGGCGCGCGTCGTGCTCAGCAACTACGCCAATGCCGACCTGAGGCGCCAGTGCGAGGCGCTGGGCGCCGAGCGCGTGTTCGACAAGTCGGGCGACATCGACGCGCTGGTCGACTACTGCCAGGCGCTGGCGGCGCGCATGTCGCCGCGACCCTGAGCCGCTCCCGAGCGCAAGATGGGCCGACCGTCGAACGCGCGCCCGCGCCCGGCCCGGCCGCGCGCGGGTTCACTGGATGAGACCGTTCTTCAGCGCGTAGTAGGTCAGCTCGCTGTTGGACGACACGCCGAGCTTTTCGAGCACGCGCGAGCGGTAGGTGCTGATCGTCTTGACGCTCAGGTGCATCGCCTCGCCGATGTGGCCGACCGTCTCGCCACCGGCCAGGCGCAGGAAGACCTGCAGCTCGCGCTCGCTGAGCGACTCGTGCGGGGCCCGCTCGACGTCGCCGGCCAGGCCGGCGGCCAGCAGCTCGGCCACCGCCGGCGTGATGTAGCGCCGGCCACGCGCCACGGTGCGGATCGCGGTCGCGATATCGGCCGGGTCGCACTCCTTGTTCAGGTAGCCGGCCGCGCCCTGGCGCAGGAGCGTGGTGGCGTAGTGCGCCTCCGGGAAGCCGCTCAGGATCAGCACCGGCAGGTCGGGGCGGCGCGCCCGGATCGCCGCCAGTGCGTCGACACCGCCTTGGTCGGGCATCGACAGGTCCATCAGCAACACGTCGACTTCGTCGCCGCGGGCGATCTCCAGCGCCTCGCGGCCGTTGGATGCCTCGGCGGTGACGCGGAAGTCGACCTCGTCGGTCAGCAACTGGCGCAGGCCGGCGCGCACGATGGCGTGGTCGTCGACGATGCCGATGCGGATCATGCGGTGCTCCGTGGGCTGTTCGGGCGGCGCCTGCGTACGCGGTGTCCAGCTGGCCAGTGTACGGTCGGTTGCCGATCGCCCCGCGCTCGTGGGGCGCGCCCCGGCGCTGGTGCGTGCGCAGCGGGCCGCGCCGACCCACATTGGAAGGCGCCGGGCCGCCCCGCGCCTGCGCATCGCCCTCGGCGTGCGTTCATGACGCAGCGCCCGGTGCAGAGGGCCGGCCGGTGACGCAGCGCCTGCACCGCCGTCTTCTGGCGCGCTGGCTGGGGCCGGCCGCGGTCGTGCTCGGCGTGCTGGTGTTCGTCGTCAACGAGGCCGGCTACCGCGCGACGCAGAGCCTGGGCGCACAGCGCGAGGCGGCGCTGCGCGCGCACCAGCAGGTGGTGCAGATCCGCAGCCTGGTGGCGCAGGCCGAGGCGGCGCAGCGCGGTTACGTGCTGACCGGACGCAGCGACTACCTCGGCCCCTACAACGGCACGCAGCAGGAGCTGGCGCGCTCGCTGGACGCCGCGCGCGATCTTGCGTCGCGCCAGCCCGACCAGGGCGAGACCCTGTCGCGCCTGGTCGAGCTGACCGAGCGCCGCATTTCCGAGATGCAGGAGGTGATGCGGCTGCACGGCGACGGCGGCCCGGCGGCGGCGATCGAGCTGATGCTGACCGACATCGGTCGCGAGCACATGAGCGCGATCGACGACCTGGCCGGGTTGGTCAGCGTGGTCGAGGCCGAGGCGCTGCAGCGCGCCGAGCGCCTGCAGGCGCGCGTGCAGGCAGCGAGCCGCGCCGGCGTCGCGCTGCTGCTGGCGGCCAGCCTGCTGGCCGTATGGCTGACACTGCGGCTGGTGCGCCAGCGCGACGACGATCGCCGCGCGCACCTGCGCGAGCTGACGGCCGAGCGCGACAAGCTCGAGCACGAGGTCGACCGGCGCACCGAGGAGCTCGACGAGCTGGCGCGCCACCTGCAGTCGGTACGCGAGGACGAGCGCGCCCACCTGGCGCGCGAGCTGCACGACGAGCTCGGCGGCCTGCTGACGGCGGCCAAGCTCGACCTGGCGCGGCTGCGCAAGCGCACCGCCGGCGCCGGCGACGACGTCGCCGAGCGGCTGGCGCAGCTCGGCCGTTCGCTGGACGCCGGCATCGCGCTGAAGCGACGCATCATCGAGGACCTGCGGCCGTCGTCGCTCGACCACCTGGGGCTGCAGCACGCGCTGGAGATCCAGTGCGCCGAGTTCGCGCAGCGCGGCGAGTTGCGGCTGCGGGCCGAGATCGAGGACGTGGCGCTGTCGCCGCAGCGCGCGCTGGTCGCCTACCGGCTGCTGCAGGAGGCGCTGACCAACGTCGCCAAGCACGCGCGGGCGAGCGAAGTCGTCGTGCAGCTGACGCGCGACGGCGACCGGGCCCGGCTGCGCGTGGTCGACGACGGCCAGGGCTTCGACAGCACGCAGCGCACGCCGGGCGCGCACGGGCTGGCGGGCATGCGATTCAGGGTGCGCTCGTGCGGCGGCAGGTTCAGCGTGCGCTCGGCGCCGGGGCAGGGCACGACGCTGGAGGCGCTGCTGCCGATCTGACTCGGCACCGGCAGCGGGGGCCGCCGGCGCCGGGTGTCCCGCCGCGCGGCGGCGGCCAGACGACTGCCGGGACGCGCGCCCGCCCTCACAGCCAGTATTCCCACAGGCGGCCGAACCACTCCTTGAGCCGCAGGTCCAGCGGGCGGCGCGCCCAGGCCTCGAGCGTGATCGCGTCCGACGCCGCCAGGTCCTGCTCGAACATCGACTGCATCTGGCGGCCGAAGTCCGCGCCGAGGACGACGGCGTTCAGCTCGTGGTTGTGCAGGAAGCTGCGCCAGTCGAGGTTGGTCGACCCGACCGTGGCCCACACACCGTCGATCAGCGCCGACTTCGCGTGCAGGATGACCCCGTGCCGCTCGAAGATCTTCACGCCGGCGCGAAGCAGCCGTTCGTATTGGCCGCGCCCGGCGTGGAACACCAGCCACGAGTCGGTCCGGCTCGGCAGGATGAGCTTGACGTCGACGCCGCGCCGGGCCGCCGCCTCCAGCGCCTCGAGCAGCTGCGGGTCGGGCACGAAGTACGCGTTGGTCAGGTGGATGCTGGTCTCGGCGCTGCCGATGGCCGACAGCAGCGTCGCGTAGATCAGGCTGAACGGCTCCTCGGGCGAGCTGCCGATGGCGCGCACCGCCTCGCGGCCGGCGGGCTCGGGGGGCGGGAAGTGCTGCCGCGCGGCCAGTGGGGGGCCGCCCTCTCGCGCCCAGGTCGCCAGGAAGAGCTTCTGCAGCTCGGCCACGACGGGCCCCTGCAACTGCAGGTCGGTGTCGCGCCAGGCCGGGCCGAGCGGCACCCGGGCGCGCGAGCCCTGGCTGAAGGACCCGCTCGAGTAGACACTGCTGATGTTGATGCCGCCCAGGAAGGCGGTGCGCCCGTCGACGATCAGCAGCTTGCGGTGATCGCGTTGGTTCAGCGCCCACGCCTGCTTGGCCCGCAGCGGGTTGACCGGGTTGAACTCGAGCACCCGCACGCCGGCGGCGGTCAGCCGCTCGAAGAAGGCCGGCGGCGTGTTCAGCGTGCCCACGCTGTCGCGGATCAGCGCGACCTGCACGCCCTGGCGCTGCTTGTCGATCAGGACGTCGGCGAAGCGCTGGCCGACCTCGTCGTCGTCCAGGATGTAGGTCTCCAGGTGGACGTGGTCCTGCGCCGCGTGGATCGCTTCGAACATCGCGCGGTAGGTGGCGGGCCCGTCCTGCAGCAGCACCACCCGGTTGCCGGTGGTCAGCGGGCTGCCGACGATCGCCTGCTCGCGCGCCAGGTGGCGCGAGAAGATATCGGTCGGCTGGCCACCCGCCGCCAGGCGGGCGAGGATGGCCTGGCTCTGCGCCGCCGACAGCGGGCCGCCCGCGCCGTGCAGCTGCACCGGCGCGGCGGCCGGGCGGCGCGCCAGGTCCGGCACCAGGACCGGCAGGCTGGCGCAGGCCACCAGCCAGAGCAGGGCGAGCCCGCCGAGCCACGCCGCGGCAAGCCGGCGGTGCCGACGAAGCCGATCGATGGCCTGCTCGACGAGGTGTTGAAGGGCGTTCACGCGGCGCATGTGGCGGTGCCGTCCGGTCGGGCATCCCCCACGAATGTACCGGCCCGCGGGCCCGCTTTGGCATGGGAGCGCGCGCCGGATCCCGTTCAGGCACTTGACGGCGCGGCGCGGCGCCGGCACGCTGTCGTCAATCAGGCGGGTGTTTGTGCGCTGTCGAACAGACTGAACACCAGCGGCGGCAGACACTGGTTTTCTGGGTCGTGTTGCGGCCCTTCGACGAAAGGAAACACCCCATGAACATGAATGCACGTACCGCGCTTGCCGCCGTCATCGCAGCCGTCGCGCTGCTCACCGCGTCCGGCTGTGCCGTGGTGCGCGGGCAGGAGACTGTCGGCGCCTATGTCGACGATGCCACCATCACGACGCAGATCAAGGCGCGGATGCTCGAGAGCAAGGACGTCGCCGGCACCAGCATCGGTGTCGAGACGCTCAACGGCACCGTCCAGCTGACGGGCTTCGCGAAGAACGCGACGGAGAAGTCGACCGCCGAATCGATCGCGCGCGGCGTCAACGGCGTCAAGTCGATCAAGAACGAGATCGTCGTCAGGCCGTGAGACTTCTGCCGCGACGGTCCGGTTGGCCGCCATTGCGCATTGCATGAAAGGACCGAGCCATGCTCGAGACCATTGCGATCATCCTCGTCGTCCTGTGGCTGGTGGGCCTGGTCACCTCGACCACGATGGGCGGGCTGATCCACGCGCTGCTGGTGATCGCCGTCATCGTGATCCTCATCCGTGTCATCCAGGGGCGCAGGCTCTGATGCCGGCGGACAGAAGATGAATGCAGTCAAGTGGATGGGCGTCGCCCTGATCGTGGCCGGTCTGCTGTCGCTCGTGTACGGTGGCTTCGGCTTCACGCGCGAGACGCACGAGGCCAAGCTCGGGCCGATCGAGTTGTCGGTCAAGGAACGCCAGACGGTCAACATCCCGGTCTGGGCCGGCGTGGCGGCGGTGGTGGCCGGAGGCGCGCTGCTGGTGTTCGGCGGCCGCAAGGGCTGACGGGGCCGGGCCGGGGGCGACGCCGCCGGCCCGCGCTGCGTCAGCGCGCAGCCTGCCCGGCGACGACCGCGATGCCGCGGATCTGCCCGGCGGTCGGGCCATTGGCCGGCCGTGGCCAGCGCGCCGGGTCCAGTCGGTGCAGCAATTCGGCCTCGCGGGCGCGGGCCAGCGCCACGTGGCCGATCTTCACGTGGCCGAAGCCGCGCATCGACAACGGCAGCGTCGCGATCTCGGTCGCCGTCTTCAGCGTGTCGGGCGCGAGCAGCGGCAGCAGTTCGGCCACGCGCGACTCGAACTGCTCGATCAGCGCGCGCTCCATGCGGCGTTCCTCGGTGCGGCCGAACGGGTCGAAGCGCCCGCCGCGCAGCCGCCGGCCCTTCGCGAGCACGCGCAGCGCCGGCCACAGCCAGGCGCCCAGGCGGACCTTGCGCGGCGGCTGGCCGCCCCTGGCGCGGCTGAGCACGGGCGGCGCCATGTGGAATTCCAGCGTGAGATCGCCCTCGAACTGGTGTTGCAGGTCGGCCAGGAAGCGGCCGTCGGTGTAGAGGCGCGCGACCTCGTACTCGTCCTTGTAGGACATCAGCTTGCGCAGGCTGCGCGCCACGGTCTGCGTGAAGGGCAGCGTCGGGTCCATGTCGAGCGCGGATTCCGCCGCCCGCGACCGCTCGACCGTCGCGCGGTAGCGCCGCGCCCAGGCCGCGTCCTGCCACGCCGTCAGGTCGTCGACGGCGCGCGCCACCAGCGCATCGAGCGTGTCCTCCGCGGCCGGCGTCGTCCCGCCGCGCAGCGCCGCGAGTGCCTGCGGGTCGGCGGCGGCCAGCCGGCCGAGCGAAAACGCCAGCCGGTTGCGTTGCACCGCCACGCCGTTGAGCTCGATCGCGCGCTCCAGTGCCTCCAGGCTCACCGGCACCAGGCCGCGCTGCCAGGCGATGCCCAGCGCGATCACGTTGGCGACGATGGTGTCGCCGAGGAAGTCCTCGGCCAGCGTCTGGGCGTCGAAGGTCTCGAGGGCCGACGGGTCGGCGTCGGCGCCGACGGCGAAGCGCAGCTTGTCCAGCAGCGCCGGCACCTTCAGGCTGGCATCGGGGTTCTTCAGCGACTCGGCCACCGGCACCTCGTGCACGTTGGCCAGGACGCGCGTGCGCCCGCGCCGCACCGTGCCCAGCGCCTCGGGGCTGGCGCCGACGACGAGGTCGCAGGCCAGCACCGCGTCGGCCTGCTGGGTGTCGATGCGCACCTGGTTCAGCCGCTCGGGCCGGTCGGCCCAGCGCACGAAGCTCAGCACCGAGCCGCCCTTCTGCGCGAAGCCCATGAAGTCGAGCACGCTGGCGCTCTTGCCCTCCAGGTGCGCCGCCATCGCGACCAGCGCGCCGACGGTGACGACGCCGGTGCCGCCGACGCCGGTCACCAGCAGGTCGTAGGGGCCGGTCCAGGCATGCTCGGCCGGCCGCGGCAGCGCGGCGATCCGGGCCAGGAAGGCGTCCTGTCCGCCGCCGAGCACGCCCGGCTTGCGCCGCAGCCGGCCGCCGCTGACGCCAACGAAGCTGGGGCAGAAGCCCTTGGCGCAGCTGTCGTCCTTGTTGCAGCTGCTCTGGTCGATGCGACGCTTGCGCCCGAGCGACGTCTCGTGCGGCAGCACCGCGACGCAGTTGCTCTGCACGCCGCAGTCGCCGCAGCCCTCGCAGACATGCTCGTTGATGACCAGACGTCGGTCGGGGTCGGCGAGTTCGCCCTTCTTGCGTCGGCGGCGCTTCTCGGCGGCGCAGGTCTGCTCGTAGATCAGCACGGTGACCCCGTGCAGCTCGCGCAGCGTGCGCTGCACGGCATCGAGCTCGTCGCGGTCATGGAAGGTCGTGCCGGTGGGAAAGCGGCCCTTGATGGCGTCGTACCTGCCGATGTCGTCGCTGACGACGGCGACCTGGCGCACGCCCTCGCTCTCGACCTGGCGCGCGATGGCATCGACGCTGATGACGCCGTCGACCGGCTGGCCGCCGGTCATCGCCACCGCGTCGTTGAACAGGATCTTGTAGGTGATCGTCGCCTTGGCGGCGACTGCCTGCCGGATCGCGAGGTAGCCCGAGTGGTAGTAGGTGCCGTCGCCCAGGTTCTGGAACACGTGCGGCTTGCGCGTGAACATCGAGTGGCTGACCCAGTCGACGCCCTCGCCGCCCATCTGGATCAGCCCGCTGGTCTGGCGGTCCATCCAGCTCGCCATGAAGTGGCAGCCGATGCCGGCGCGCGCCTCCGAGCCCTCGGGCACGCGGGTGCTGGTGTTGTGCGGGCAGCCGGCGCAGAAGTAGGGCAGGCGCTTGACGCTGTCGCCCTCGTTGGCGAGCAGCTCCGGCGGCGTGAAGTCGCGCACGTGCTGCAGGTGGTCGCCGAGCGTCGGATTGGCCGGGAAGTGCTCGGCGATCCAGTGGGCGACGATCTCGATCAGGCGCGACGGCCGCAGCTCGCCGACGTCGCTGACGAGCGACCGGCCGGCGCGGTCCTTCTTGCCGATGATCACCGGCCGCGCGCCGGCCGGCGCGTTGTAGAACAGGTCGCGCAGCTGCGTCTCGACGATCGGCGCCTTCTCCTCGACCACCAGGATCTCCTGCAGGCCACGGGCGAAGGCCGCCATGCGCGTCGTCTCGATGGGAAAGCTCAGGCCCACCTTGTAGAGTCGCACACCGGCCTCGGCCAGCATCGCCGGGGTGATCTCGAGACGCCGCAGCACCTCCATCAGGTCGTGGTGGGCCTTGCCGACGGTGACGATGCCGA
>CAZQPN010000063.1:0-10275 GCA_964595215.1 uncultured Rubrivivax sp.
ATCGGGCACGCGGGCTGCCACCGTCGCCGCGTGTCGCGCCGTCGCTGCCCGCGCGGCCCGGCCCGACCGATGCCGCACCGGACCGCGCGGAGCGGCCGCGTGGCGCCGAACGCGAGCGCTGAACGCGAGCGCCGGCGCCGCGCCCGGCCCGCTCAGCCGAGCAGACGCCGCAGCACCGGCCAGACGTTGTCCAGAATGCGCGGGTGCGCCTGTGCGTTCGGGTGGATGCGGTCGGCCTGGAACCAGTTCTCGGCATCCGGCACGTCGGCCACGCCGGCCAGCAGGAAGGGCACGAGGGCGGCGCCCTCGGCGCGGGCGACGCGGCCGAACAGCGCCGCGAAGTCCTCGCCATAGCGGCGCCCGTAGTTCGGCGGTACCTGCATGCCGGCGATCAGCACCTGCGCGCCGGCGGCCTTGGCCGCCCGCGTCATCGACAGCAGGTTGGCCTCGGTGCTGCCCAGCGGCAGGCCCCTCAGGGCGTCGTTGCCACCGAGTTCGAGCACGACGTGGGTGGGCCGGTGTCGCTCGAGCAGGGCCGGCAGCCGGGTGCGGCCGCCGGCCGTGGTGTCGCCGCTGATGCTCGCGTTGACCACGGTGGCGTCGATCTTCTGCGACACCAGCCGCTGCTCGAGCAGCGCCCCCCAGCCACTGCCGCGCGGCCGCCCGTACTCGGCCGACAGGCTGTCGCCGACGATCAGCACGACCGGCTTTGTCCCCGCGGCGCGACCGGGCGCCGGAGCGACGCCCAGGCCGGCCGCAGCGATGAGGCTACAGTGAGCGCCAAGCCACCTCAGCAGCCTGCGCCGTTCGGCGCCGGAGGCTCCTCTTGCATTCATGTCAAAACCCATCATCGAAGTCCACGGCGTCACCAAGGAGGTGAGCGATTCCACCGGCCGTTTGACGATACTGCACGACATCGGTTTCACGCTCGCGGAGCGCGAGTCGGCGGCCATCGTCGGCGCGTCGGGCTCGGGCAAGAGCACGCTGCTGTCGATCATCGCGGGCCTGGACACGCCGTCGAGCGGCACCGTCCGCCTGGCAGGCACCGACCTGTTCTCGCTCGACGAAGACGCGCGTGCCGAGTTGCGCGCACACAAGGTCGGCTTCGTGTTCCAGAGCTTCCAACTGCTGGCCAACCTCACGGCGCTGGAGAACGTGATGCTGCCGCTGGAACTGCAGGGCCGCTCCGACGCGCGGCTGCAGGCCACCGAGATGCTGCGCCACGTCGGCCTGGGCGAGCGCCTGTCGCACTACCCCAAGGTGCTCTCGGGTGGCGAGCAGCAGCGCGTGGCACTGGCGCGGGCCTTTGTCGTACGGCCGGCGGTGCTGCTGGCCGACGAGCCGACCGGCAGCCTGGACTTCGCCACCGGTGCGACGGTGATGCAGCTGATGTTCGACCTCAACCGCGAGGCCGGCACGACGCTGGTGCTGGTCACGCACGACCGCGAGATCGCGGCGCGCTGCGACCGCCAACTGCGCATCGAGGCCGGCCGGCTCGTCGCCTGAGCGCCCGAGCGGGCACCCCGGCAGGCGGCCGCGCCCGCGCCGCGTGCGCAGCGCGGCGACGCCTCACTGGGCGAACTTGTAGTCGGTCTTCGCCTTGCTGCGCAACTCGTCCTGGAAGCTCTGCATCTGCTGCTGCTCCAGGCGCTGCTTGAGCTGGTCCTTGACCTCGTCGAAGGACGGGAAGGGCGCCTCGCGCGTGTCCTCGAGGCGGATGATGTGCCAGCCGAAATCGCTCTTGACCGGCGCGTCGGTCATCTGGCCCTTGGCCAGCGCCTTCATCGCGTTGCCGAACTCGGGCACGTAGGCATCCGGCTTGGCGAAGTCCAGGTCGCCGCCGTTGGCACCGGACCCCGGGTCCTTCGAGTTCGTCTTGGCCAGTTCCTCGAAGCTCGCGCCGCCCTTGATCTGCGCGATCAGCTTCTTCGCCTCGTCCTCGGTCTCGACGAGGATGTGGCGGGCGCGGTACTCCTGGCCGCTGGCCTGCGCCTTGAAGCGCTCGTAGTCGGCGCGCGCCTGCTCGTCGGTGACCGGGTTCTTCGCGCGGTGGTCCTCGAACAGTTCGCGGATCAGGATGCCCTGGCGCGCCAGCTCCATCTGGTCCTTGTAGGCCGGGCGTTGTGCGAGGCCGCGTCGCTCGGCCTCCTGGACGAAGATCTCGCGCAGCACGACCTGGTCGCGCGCCTGCGCCTCGAGCTCGGGGGTGACGGGCTGGCCGGCACGCTGGGCCTGCTCCATCAGCGCCTGCACGCGTGCCTTGGGCACCGGCTTGCCGTTGACGATCGCCAGGTTCTGGGCCACTGCCGGGCCGGTGCCGGACAGCAGCGCGACGGCGAGCGCAGCGGGCGCGAGGGCGCGCCACGCCAGGGGGAAGTGCATCATGGTCAAACCGTGGATGGGGGGGACGAGCCGGGCTCGCCGGGTGCGCGGGCCTCGATGGCCAGCGCGTGGATGCCCTGGGGAATCAGGGCTCTCAGGGCATCATACACAAGGCGATGGCGCGCCACCCGGGGGCGCCCGGTGAAGGCCTCGCAGGTCAGACGCACGGTGTAGTGGCGGCCTTCGCGGGCGCCGGCGTGGCCGGCGTGCAGGTGGCTGTCGTCCTGCACCTCGAGCGCGGTTGGTCGCAGTGCCTGGCGCAGCGCGGCGTCGATCTGGGTCGCGGTGATCATTTGGCGGGCTCGAAGTCGATGGCGGCGGAGTTGATGCAGTAGCGTTCGCCGGTCGGCGCCGGACCGTCGTCGAAGACGTGGCCCAGGTGCGAGCCGCAGCGCGTGCAGCGGACCTCGACGCGCACCATGCCCAGGCTGCGGTCCTCGATGCGCTCGATGACCTCGCCGTCGACGGGCTGGAAGTAGCTCGGCCAGCCGCAGCCGGCGTCGAACTTGGTGCCCGACTCGAACAGCACCGCGCCGCAGCCGACGCAGTGGTAGCGCCCGGCGTCGAAATGGTCCCAGTACTTGCCGGTGAACGCGCGCTCCGTGGCGGCTTGGCGGGCCACCTTGTACTGCATCGGGTCGAGCTGGGCGCGCCACTCGGCGTCGCTCTTGCGCACGGGGTAGCGCGGGTCGTCGTGGTCGTGGCTCATCGTCGTGTCTCCGGGTCGGTGCGCCGGCGCGCGGGCGCCGACACCGGCCACCATTGTCGGCCAGCCGCCTGCGCGAGGTCGCGGGGCCGGCGCAGGCACCCTGTCGCGACCGCGGTCGTCGGTGCCGCCCCGGCGTCGGCACGGACATCCGGCAGGCACGGCCGGCGACCGATCGTGGCTCGGCATCGTGTCCCGCCGGCGACAGCCGTTCGGGGTAGTCCCTGAAACAGGGGTGGCATGCGATCCGGTACCGTCCGAAACGGTCCAGATGTGAGTTGAATCAAGGAGACATGCCATGAAGTTCGACCGTCGTACCGTTGCATGGGTGGCCGCCGCCACGTTGGCCGCGCCCGCCTGGGTCTTCGCCCAGCAGGGGCAGACCGTCAAGATCGCCTTCATCGACCCGCTGTCGGGGCCGTTCGCCAACGTCGGACAAAACCAGCTGAAGAGCTGGCAGTTCACTGCCGAGAAGTTCAGCGCCGGCAACGCGGCGGGGGTCAAGTTCGAAATGGTGCCGTTCGACAACAAGGGATCCCCGCAGGAGAGCCTGAACGCGCTGAAGGCGGCGATCGACCAGGGCATCCGCTACGTCACCCAGGGCAACGGCTCGGGTGCGGCGGCCGCCATCTCCGACGCGGTGACCAAGCACAACGCGCGCAACCCTGGCAAGGAGGTCGTCTACCTCAACTACGCCGCCGTCGACCCCGCGCTGACGAACGAGAAGTGCAGCTACTGGCACTTCCGGCTCGATGCCGACACGACCATGAAGATGGAGGCGCTGACGTCCTACATGAAGGACCAGCCGAACATCAAGAAGATCTACATCATCGGCCAGAACTACTCGCACGGGCAGCAGGTCAGCCGCTACTTCAAGGAGTACATCGCGCGCAAGCGGCCGGACGTGCAGATCGTCGGTGACGACCTGCACCCGATCGGGCAGGTGAAGGACTTCGCGCCCTACGTGGCCAAGATCAAGGCCGCGGGCGCCGATGCGGTCGTCACCGGCAACTGGGGCCAGGACCTGACGCTGCTCGTCAAGGCGGCCAAGGACGCCGGCCTGAGCGCCAACATGTACACCTATTACGCCGGCGTCAGCGGCACGCCGACGGCGCTCGGCCAGGACACCGCCGGCAAGGTGCGCGTGGTGGCCTACAGCCACAGCAACATGGGCGGCAAGGTAGCCCAGTGGCAGGACGAGTTCAAGAAGAAGTTCAACGACGACTGGTACACGCATGCGACCTACAACGGCATCGCGATGCTGTCCAGCGGCATGGCCAAGGCCAAGAGCACCGATCCGGTCAAGGTGGCCGCAGCGATGACGGGGCTCAGCTTCGAGGGCTTCAACGGCGAGGTGACGATGCGCAAGCAGGACCACCAGCTGCAGCAGGGCCTGGTGATCTCGTCGTGGGAGAAGGTCGACGCCAAGAACCGCTACGACGTCGAGAACACCGGGATGACCTTCGTCGAGGTGCGCAAGATCGAGCCCTACGTGGCCAGCACGCCGACCTCGTGCCAGATGAAGGCGCCCTGAGCGTCGGCCCGGTCTGACCACCCGCCGGGGCGTGGCGCTTTCGTCAGCGCCGCGCCCCGTTCCATGTTGACGCGCGCCTGGACCCGATGGACGCGACCTACTTCCTGATCTCGCTGCTCAACGGGCTGTCGGTCGGCCTGCTGCTGTTCATGCTGGCGTCCGGGCTGACGCTGATCTTCAGCATGATGGGCGTGCTGAACTTCGCGCACGCCAGCTTCTACATGCTGGGCGCCTATGTCGCGTACACGATCAGCGGGCTGGTCGGCTTCTGGTGGGCGCTGCTGCTGGCGCCGCCGCTGGTCGGCCTGCTGGGCGCGCTGTTCGAGCGCCACGCGCTGCGTCGCGTGCACAAATTCGGCCACGTGCCCGAGCTGCTGATCACCTTCGGGCTGAGCTACATCATCCTGGAGCTGGTGCAGCTGGTCTGGGGCCGCTCGGCGGTGGACTTCCAGCAGCCCGAATCGCTGCAGGGGCCGCTGTTCACGATCATGGACTCGGCCAGCCAGGGCCTGGGGCTGGCCTGGGGCGGGCCGCCGGCGGCCTGCCGCGAGGTCGCCGACATGATCTGCACCCAGTTCCCCGCCTTCCGCGCCTTCGGCATGGCGGTCGCGGTGGCGATGCTGGTGGCCGTGTGGCTGCTGCTGACGCGCACGCGCATCGGCCTCGTGATCCAGGCCGCGCTGACACACCCGCACATGGTCGAGTCGCTCGGCCACAACGTGCCGCGTGTCTTCATGGGCGTGTTCGGCGGCGGCACCGCGCTGGCAGCGCTGGCCGGCGTCATCGGCGGCGCGCTGCGCGTGACCGAGCCGTCGATGGCGCTGCAGGTCGGCGCCGTGGTCTTCGCGGTCATCGTCATCGGCGGCATGGGATCGCTCGCCGGCGCCTTCATCGCGTCGGTCGGGCTGGGGGTCATCGAGTCGTTCGCGATCGGCAGTGATCGGTCGATGCTCGACCTGTTCGCCTGGGCCGACCTGGCCGTCACGCCCGAGACCTTCGGGTACGCGATCTGGAGCGTCAAGGTCTCGCAGGTGGCATCCATCCTGCCCTACCTGCTCCTGGTGCTGATCCTGATCGTGCGCCCGCGCGGCCTGCTGGGCACGCGCGAGGGATGACGCGATGACCACACTGTCCGCCGCCACCGCCACCGCCGTCGCCGGCGCCGCGCCGCTGTGGCGCCGCTGGGCGATCTGGATCGTCTACGGCCTGCTGCTCGTCGTCGCGCCGCTGGTCTGGACCAGCAGCCTGTCGATGACGATGCTGACGCAGATCTGCATCGGCATCATCGCGCTGCTGGCCTACAACGTGCTGCTGGGGCAGGGCGGCATGCTCAGCTTCGGCCATGCCGTGTACTCGGGCCTGGGGTCGTTCTTCGCGATCCACACGCTGAACATGATCTCCGACGGGCAACTGGCGCTGCCGGTCAGCCTGGTGCCGCTGGTCGGCGGACTGTTCGGGCTGCTGATGGCGGCACTGCTGGGCTTCATCACGACGAAGAAGGCGGGCACGCCGTTCGCGATGATCACGCTGGGCATCGGCGAGCTGGTCTGGGCGATGTCGCTGATGTTCCCCGGCTTCTTCGGCGGCGAGGGTGGCATCACCGGCGACCGGGTGGCCGGCGAGCCTTTCCTCGGCATCACCTACGGCCCGGCGATCCAGCTCTATTACCTGATCGCCGCCTACTGTTTCGTCAGCACGATCCTGCTCTATGCCTTCACGCGCACGCCGCTGGGCCGCATGCTCAACGCGGTGCGCGACAACCCGGAGCGGGTCGAGTTCATCGGCTACCGCACCCAGGTCGTGCGCTACCTGGCCTTCATGGTGTCGGGCTTCTTCATGGGCATCGCCGGCGGGCTGGGCACGCTGAACTTCGAGATCGTCACCGCCGAGGTCGTCGGCGCGACGCGCTCGGGCGCCTACCTGCTGTTCACCTTCGTCGGCGGGGCGGGCTTCTTCATCGGGCCGATCATCGGCGCGGTGCTGATGGTGCTGGCGCTGGTGCTGCTGTCGGAGCTGACGCAGGCCTGGCTGCTGTACCTCGGCCTGGTCTTCCTGTTCATGGTGATGTACGCGCCCGGCGGTCTCGCCAGCCTGATCATGATGAACCTGCGCATGGCGGCCTACGGAAAGCTGAAGGCGATGACCGGGTCCTACGTCGCGATCACGTTCGCGGCCATCGTTCTGTTCGCCGGCAGCGGTGCGCTGATCGAGATGGTCTATCACCTGCAGCTCAACGCGGCGCTGGGGTCCGGGACCCGCTTCCTGTACGTGCCGCTGGACACGGCTTCTGCCGGCTCATGGGCTGGCGCGGCGGGGGTGCTCGCGGGCGGAGTGGCCTTGTTCGAGTGGGCGCGGCGGGGCTTCGCGCGCCGCTGGGGCCAGGCGCAGTCGGAGATCGAGGAGACCATCCGCCGCAAGGAGCAGCAGGGATGAGCGCAGCGCTGGAACTGGTCGACCTGCGCAAGAGCTTCGGCCGGACCGAGATCATCCGCGGTGCGACGATGCGTGTCGAGCGAGGTGAGAACGTCGCCATCATCGGGCCCAACGGTGCCGGCAAGAGCACGCTGTTCAACCTCATCAGCGGCCGCTTCGCGCCCAGCAGCGGGCAGGTGCTGCTCAACGGCAAGCGCATCGATGGCCTGCCACCTTACCGTGTCAGTCGAATGGGTCTGGCGCGCAGCTTCCAGGTCAGTAACCTGTTCACGCGGCTGTCGGCCTTCGAGAACCTTCGCTGCGCGGTGCTGTGGAGCCTGGGCTACCGCTACGCCTTCTGGCGCTTCCTGGCCGACGCCCACGACGCCAACGCACGGGCCGAGGAAGTGCTGCGCATGGTGCGTCTGGACCGGCGGCGCGACGTGCTGGCAGCCAACCTGACGTACGCCGAGCAACGCGCGCTCGAGATCGGCATCACCGTCGCAGGCGGCGCCGACGTCATCCTGCTCGACGAGCCGACAGCCGGCATGAGCCGCAGCGAGACCGCGCGCTTCATCGATCTCATCAAGGAGATCACCGTGGGCAAGACGCTGCTCACGGTCGAGCACGACATGGGCGTCGTGTTCGGCATCGCCGACCGCATCGCCGTCGTCGTCTACGGCGAGATCATCGCCTTCGACACGCCCGAGCGGGTGCGTGCCGACCCGCGGGTGCAGGAGGCCTACCTCGGCGCCGTGCTCGACGAGCAGGGCGCGGCAGCGGGCGTGGCCGCCGCGGGCGCAGGGGACTGACGATGCTGGTGCTCAAGGACGTGCACGCCTTCTACGGCAAGAGCCACGTGCTGCACGGGGTGCACTTCGAGGTCAGGCCGGGCGAGATCGTCAGCCTGCTCGGGCGCAACGGGTCGGGACGGTCGACGACGGTCAAGACCATCATGGGCCTGGTCGAGGGCGCGGGCCGGATCACCTGGCGCGACACCCCGATCCTGGGCCGAAAGCCGTTCGAGATCGCCCACCTGGGCATCGGCTACGTGCCGGAGAACCGCGACATCTTCCCCGAGCTGACGGTGCACCAGAACCTGATGCTGGGCGAGAAGGGACGCGGCAAGGCGACGCCGCGCTGGAGCTTCGACGACATGTACCGGCTGTTCCCTCGCCTCAAGGAGCGCCAGCACACGGCGGCCGGCGTGCTGTCGGGCGGCGAGCAGCAGATGCTCACGCTGTGTCGCACGCTGATGGGCGACCCGGACCTGATCATGATCGACGAGCCGACCGAAGGGCTGGCGCCGATGATCGTCGAGCTGGTGGCCGAATACCTGCACGAACTGCGCCGGCGCGGCATCTCGGTGCTGCTCGTCGAGCAGAAGTTGACGATCGCGCTCGAGGTCGCGGACCGCTGCCTGGTGATGGGCCACGGCGAGATCGTCTTCGAGGGCACGCCCGATGCCCTGCGCGCCGACGCGGGGATTCGCAAGGAGTGGCTCGAGGTATAGGCTCGATTCCACCCGGCGTCGACGAGGTGGCGCCGCTTGTCACGGCAGTGACAGGGGTGTCGGACGCGCGTGCCTAGAATCGAACGACCGTTCTATTTCCAACGTTGCGAGGAGACGCGATGAGCGCCAGCTACGAAGTGCGCGACGGCGTGGCCGTCATCACGCTGAACAACCCGCCTGTCAACGGCCTGGGTTACGAGACCCGGCGCGGCATCGCCGACGGCGTCGAGCGCGCGCACGCCGACGCCGCGGTCAAGGCCATCGTCATCACCGGCGCCGGGCGCGCGTTCTCCGGCGGCGCCGACATCCGCGAGTTCGGCAGCCCGAAGGCGATCGCCGAGCCCAACCTGCTGTCGCTGATCCGGATGCTCGACGACGCCACCAAGCCGGTGATCGCCGCGGTCCACGGCACGGTCATGGGCGGCGGGCTGGAGCTGTCGCTGGGCTGCCACTACCGCGTCGCCGCGCCGGGCACCAACGTCGCGTTGCCGGAGGTCAAGATCGGCCTCGTGCCGGGCGCCGGCGGCACGCAGCGTCTGCCGCGCGTGCTCGGCGTCGAGACGGCGCTCAACATGATCGTCGCCGGCGAGCCGGTCAAGAGCGAGGTGCTGGCCGGCCTGCCGGGACAGACGCTGTTCGCGAAGATCGTCGACGGCGACCTCGTGGCCGGCGCCGTCGCCTTCGCGCGGGAGGTGGCCGACCGGCACGCGAAGGGAGCGCCGCTGCCGCGCGTGCGCGACATGAAGCTCACGCACCCGAACCCGGACGCCTACTTCCAGTTCGCCCGCAACACGGTCAAGGCGATGGCGCCGCGCTTCCCGGCGCCGGCGCGCTGCGTCGACTGCGTCGAGCAGGCGCTCAAGCGCAGGTTCGACGACGGCATGCTCTACGAGCGCGAGGCCTTCATGGCGCTGATGCTGACGCCGGAGTGCAAGGCGCTGCGCCACGCCTTCTTCGCCGAGCGGGCGGCCAGCAAGATCCCCGACGTGCCCGAGGACACGCCGGTGCGCGCCATCGCCAAGGTCGCCGTCATCGGCGCCGGCACGATGGGCGGCGGCATCAGCATGAACTTCCTGAACGCCGGCATCCCGGTGACGATCCTCGAGACCACGCAGGAGGCGCTCGACCGCGGCGTGGCGACGATCCGCAGGAACTACGAGGCGCGTGTCCAGAAGGGCAAGCTGAAGGCAGACAAATACGACAAGACGATGGCGTTGCTGAGCACCACGCTCAGCTACGACGACATCCAGGACGCCGACCTCGTCATCGAGGCCGTGTTCGAGGAGATGGGCGTCAAGGAGGGTGTGTTCAAGGCGCTCGACGAAGTCATGAAGCCTGGCGCCATCCTCGCCAGCAACACGAGCACGCTGGACGTCGACCGGATCGCGTCGTTCACGAGGCGGCCGCAGGACGTCGTCGGCATGCACTTCTTCAGCCCGGCCAACGTGATGAAGCTGCTCGAGGTGGTGCGCGGCAAGGCCACCGCCAAGGACGTGCTGGCCACGGTGATGAAGATCGCCAAGACCATCCGCAAGACGGCGGTCGTCTCCGGCGTGTGCGACGGCTTCATCGGCAACCGCATGATCGAGCAGTACAGCCGCCAGGCCGGCTTCCTGCTGGAGGAGGGCTGCACGCCTGAGCAGGTCGACAAGGCGATCGAGGCCTTCGGCTTCGCGATGGGCCCGTTCCGCATGGGCGACCTGGCCGGCAACGACATCGGCTGGGCGA
>CAZQPN010000064.1:0-10257 GCA_964595215.1 uncultured Rubrivivax sp.
CGCGCTGCAAGGACGCCGTGATCGCGCTGGACACCGACATGGCCGGCAACCGCGAGGCCTTCAACCCGGCCGAGCTGCTGCTGGCGGCGCTGTCGGCCTGCATGATCAAGGGCATCGAGCGTGTGACGCCGATGCTGAAGTTCCAGCTGCGCGGCGTCGAGGTGCGCGTGCACGGCGTGCGCCAGGACGTGCCGCCGAAGATGGAGAGCATCCGCTACGAGATCGTCGTCGACTCCGACGAGGACGACCGCCGCCTGGCGCTGCTCCACGACAACGTGCGCAAGTTCGGCACCGTGTTCAACACCGTCGCGCCGGGCGCCGACCTGGCCGGCACGCTGCGCCGGCGCGTTGCCGGCGAGTGAGGTCGAAGCGCCCCATGTCGCACGTCGTTCCGTTCGCCGCGCTCGTCGCGATGACGTTGGCCTTGCCGGCCATCTCTGCGCATGCCGACATGCAGCTGGCCTTCGACAAGGGCTGCTACAACTGCCACGGCGACCCGCCGAAGAAGAAGGCACCGACCTTCGCGCAGCTGGCGGCCGACTACGCGAAGCACCGCGACGACCCCGCCGCGCAGACTCGGTTGTGCGACAAGCTGCGCACTGGCTCCATCTTCGGCCACATCGACGCCCATGAGCGGCTCAGCGCCGACGACGCCGCCCGCCTGGTGCGCTGGATCGCCGAGGGGGCATCGCGCGAGTGAGCACGGGGAAAGATCACGCGCATGAGCATGCCCGCTCGACCGGGCCGGCGTCCGAGGTCGCGGCGGAAACGGCCCGCGGCCACGTCCATGGCCACGACCACGGCCCGCTGCGCCACGACCGCGCCTTCGCGATCGGCATCGCGCTGAACATCGGCTTCGTCGCCCTCGAGGCCTTCTACGGCTGGAAGATCGGCTCGCTGGCGCTGCTGGCCGATGCAGGCCACAACCTCAGCGATGTCGCCGGACTGGTGCTGGCCTGGGGCGGCGCGCTCGCAGGCCGGCTGCGGCCCGACGTGCGCCACACCTACGGCTGGAAGCGCGCCAGCATCCTGGCCGCGTTCGCCAATTCGCTGCTGCTGCTGGTGGCGATGGGGACCCTGGCCTGGGAGGCGACGCACCGGCTGTCGGACCCGGCGCCGGTGGAGGGGTTGACCATCATGGCAGTCGCCGGCGTGGGCATCGTCGTCAACACCGCCACCGCGCTGCTGTTCATGCGCGGGCGCGAGAAGGACCTCAACATCCGCGGCGCATTCCTGCACATGGCGGCCGACGCGCTGGTCTCCGCCGGCGTCGTGATCGCCGGTGGCCTGGTGCTGTGGCTGGGCTGGCACTGGATTGACCCGGTGGTCAGCCTGCTGATCGCCGTCGTCATTGTCTGGGGCACCTGGCGCCTGTTCCGGCAGTCGCTGCACCTGTTGTTCGACGGCGTGCCCGAAGGGCTGGACCTGCGCGAGGTGCGCGCCCTGCTCGAATCGCTGCCGGGGGTGGCCGCCGTGCACGACCTGCACGTCTGGGCGATGGGCACCACCGAGGTGGCGCTGACGGCGCACCTGGAGATGCCCGACGGCTCCGGCGACGATGCCTTCCTGCGCGACGCCACCGAACGGCTGCACGAACGCTTCGAGATCGCGCACGTGACCTTGCAGGTCGTGCGCGAGCCGTTCTGCCGACCCTGCGAGATCTGACTCGGTCCTCGCTCCGGCGCGCAATCCGCGCCAGATCGCTACGGCCACCGCGCGCGCCGGCCTCTTGCAGGGCCCGCTGCACCGTTTCCAGGCGCAGCGCGTGCAAGGCCATCGGCTCGCCCGGGGCTTATCGCGCCGCCGGCCATGCCGCCGATCAGGCCGCTGGCGATGTTGGCCACGCCCTGGCCGGCGCGCTCGCGGTTCTTGTTGCTCGGGGTGTCGGTGAGGTCGACGACGATGGACGCGGTCATCATCGACTCGAGCTGGCCCACCACGGCCAGCGTGGCCGAGGTCGGCAGGATGATCGTCAGGGTCTCGAGGTTCAGCGGCACGTCGGGCCACAGGAACACCGGCAGGTTGTCGGGCAGCTGGCCCATGTCCCCGACGGTGCGGATGTCGAGGTCGAGCGCGATCGCGACGCCGGTCAGCACGACGCTGGTCACCAGCGGCGAGGGCACCGCCTTCGTGACATGAGGCAGGCCGTAGACGATGAGCAGCCCGGCCGCGGTCATCGCGTAGACCGGCCAGCCGACGTTGTTCGGCTCGGGCAGCTGGGCGACGAAGATCAGGATGGCCAGTGCGTTGACGAAACCGATGATCACGGACCGCGAGACGAAGCGCATCAGCGAGCCCAGCCGCAGCGCGCCGGCGACGATCTGCCGCAGGCCCGTGAGCACGGTGGCGGCCAGCAGGCGTCGAGCGCGATGCCGAGCACCGGTGGCTCCATGACCGTGGCCAGCACCGTCAGCGACGCGTAGCATCGGCTGGCGGCGGCCTGCGATCGCGCGGCGAACCCTTGCATGGTGGGCTCGGGTGCGCGTCCGTCGCGCGCGCATCACGAAGCCGCTGGGCCGGGCGGTATCACCCGGCGCCGTCACGGAGGTCCAGGCCGATGCTCACACTTTACGACTGTGCGACCGCACCCAGCCCGCGCCGCGCGCGCATCCTGCTCGCCGAGAAAGGCGTGGCGCACGACACCGTGCAGATCGATCTGCGCCACGGCGAGCAGTTCGGCGACGCGTACCGCGCCGTCAACCCGCAGTGCACGGTGCCTGCACTGCGGACGGACGGCGGCCGGGTGCTGGGAGACAACGCCGCGATTGCCGCCTACGTGGAGGCTCGATTCCCCGAACCGCCGCTGCTCGGGACGACACCCGAGGACAAGGCCGAGATCGCCAGCTGGCAATGGCGGGTGGAGTTCGAGGGGCTGATGGCCGTCGCCGAGGCCCTGCGCAACGGCTCGCCCGCGATGACCAACCGCGCGCTGCCCGGCCCGGTCGACTACCCGCAGATCCCGGAACTGGCCGAGCGCGGCGCCGCGCGCGCCCGGCAGTTCTTCGCCACCTTGGAGGCCCAGCTCGCGACGCATCCGTTCGTGGCCGGTGACGCCTTCAGCATCGCCGACGTCACCGCCGTGGTGGTGGTCGACTTCGCCCGCGTCGTCAAGCTCAAGCCGGACGAGCGCCATCCGCACCTGCGGCGCTGGCGTGCGCGAATGGACGAGCGGCCCTCGATGTCGCTCTAGCGTCCGGTCGTCCACGATGGGCCGGATCACCGGGCGGCGCGCGCATGCCGCCAGCCCCTGGGGCGGCCCGGCGGACGCGATTCAATCCCAGCGTCCAGCCAGTCGGTCGAGCAACGGCACGGCCGGAGAGGGGCAGACCGCCGGATCGGCATCGGCGGCACCGGGCGGCGAGAGGCGATCGCAACGGGACGTCACGTCGGCGGTCAGGAAGCGGCTCGGCAGCGCATGCACGTGGGCGTCGCCGCGCGCGGGCTGGTGCGTGACATGGAAGCGCTGCGGCACCACCAGGTGCAGATGGCGCTGTGCGCGCGTCATCGCGACGTACAGCAGTCGCCGCTCCTCGTCGATCTCATCGCCGCTGCCGGTGGCCATGTCGGCGGGCAGGCAGCCGTCGACGACGCTCAGCACCGTGACCGCGCTCCACTCCTGGCCCTTGGCGGAATGGATCGTCGACAGCACCAGCCAGTCGTCGTCGCGATGCGGCGGGCCGGCGTCGCGCCCGGACGCCTGCGGCGGATCGAGCGTGAGTTCGGCCAGGAAGCGGTCCTGCGATGGCCAGCCTTCGGCCAGGCGCTGCAGTTGGCGAAGGTCTGCCTCGCGTGCCGGCGCGTCTGCGTACAGGCGCGGCAGCTGCGGCAGCAGCCACGACAACGCGATCTCGACGGCGTGTGGCCAGCCGTCGGCGGCGGGGGGACGCAGCGCGTGCAACGCCAGCCAGGTGTCGCGCAGTCCGGACCAATCCGCGCCGGCGGCGGGGGGTGGCGCGAAGGCACGTATCGCGGCGGCCGGGTCGTCGCTGGCGGCCATGGCCTCGGCCAGCCGACGCGCCCGGGCCGGCCCGATCCCCGGCACCTGCGCTGCACAGCGAAAGCCGGCAAGGACATGGCGCGGATTGCGCGCCCAGCGCAGCAGCGCCAGCAGGTCCTTGACATGGGCGGCCTGCATGAACTGCAGCCCGCCGTACTTGACGAAGGGGATGTCGCGCCGCGCCAGCTCGAGCTCGAGCGCGATGCTGTGCTGCGCGGCGCGGAACAGCACCGCCTGTCGCCGCAGCGGCAGCCCCGTCTCGCGCTGGCGCAGCACCTCGTCGGCCACCCAGGCGGCCTGGGCCGCCTCGTCGCGCACCGAGACGATCAGCGGTCGGGGCCCGTCCGGGCCGGCGCTCCACATCGTCTTGGCATGGCGCTCGGCGGCCTGTGCCATCAAGGCGTTGGACGCCGCCAGCAGGGCCGGCGTGGCCCGGTAGTTCTGCTCCAGCGCGATGACCCGCGTCGACGGGCCGAACCGGGCCGGGAAATCGAGCAGGTTGCGCCATTCCGCACCGCGGAAGCGGTAGATCGCCTGCGCGTCGTCGCCGACCACGGTCAATCCGGTGCCGCCTGGCCTGAGCCGAAGCAGGATGCGCGCCTGCAGCCGGTTGGTGTCCTGATACTCGTCTACCAGCACATGGTCGAAGCGCCCGCCCATGGCGCGTGCGACGCCGTCGTCGGCCAGCGCCTCGGCCCAGACCACCAGCAGATCGTCCAGATCGAGCACGTGCTGGCGTCGCTTGGTGGCCTCGTAAGCGGCGAACAGCGCCTGCAGCTCGGCCTGCCAGTGGTGGCACCAGGGATAGTGCTCGGCCAGGACCTGCGCCAGTGGCAGCTCGGCGTTGACGGCGCGCGAGTAGATCGCCAGGCAGGTGCCCTTGAGCGGGAAGCGCTGCCGCTGCCCGGCCAGACCGAGCGCCTCGCGCGCCAGGGCCATCAGGTCCTCGGCGTCGGCTCGGTCGACCACGGTGAAGTGCGGATCGATACCGAGCGCCTGTGCCCAGCGCCGCAGCAGCCGCGCACCCACGGCGTGAAAGGTCCCGGCCCAGGGCAGGGCGGGTGGCGCCGATCCCGCCGGCAGTGCGAGCAGCCGGGGCAACAGCGTCGCGGCGCGACGCGCCATCTCGTCGGCCGCACGGCGGGAGAACGTCAGCAGCAGCAGGCGCTGCGGATCGGTGCCCTGCTGGATCAGCCGCGCTGCGCGCATTGCCAGCGTGCCGGTCTTGCCCGAACCGGCGCCAGCGACGACCAGCAGCGGCGCTTCGCCATGGTCGACCGCCTGGCGTTGGGCCGGGTTGAGACGCGAGAGCACCTCCGGTTCGGCGTCGATCGTGGGCGACATGGCGGGACTGTACAGGCATCCAGCAGATGTTCCCGGGCACACGCGGTGACGAACCGCGTGGCGGCATCCCGTCGCATGTCTGCCCCTGTCGTGCGTGTCGGCCGATGGCGGGGCCCGCCGGGCCCCGCACCGCGCCAGGACGCCGTCAGGCGCGCGGCAGCGTCTCGCGCGCCGACCAGGCGATCGCGGTGTCCGGGTCCGCCCCGCTGTGTGGTCGGCGCCGGCGGCGTCGACGCCTGCCATGACGCGGCTCGAGTTCGACCGACGGCGCCTCGGCTGCCGAGGTCGGGGCGCTTTGGGCGGCGTGCCCCACCCGGTCGCGGTGCGGCTGGCCGTGCCGGTGCCGGCGCGTGCGTCGCCAGCGCCGCGTGCGCCGGGCCGCGCGCTTGAGCAACGAGCTCAGCAGCCAGCTCGACAGCAGCAACGCCACGCCGGTGGCAACGATGTTGTCCCGGTGCTCGCGAAGCAGCGGCAGCCAGGTCGAGGGCAGCAGCACGTCGAGCCACGTGGGCTCGTCGTCGGCCAGACTCGCGGGATCTGTCGCCGTGGTGCGGACGGCGGCGATCGGCATCCGGCTGCGTTGCTCGAGCAGCCACTCCAGGGTGCGAAGATGCTGTTCGGCGTCGCCCGTCGGGTCGGCATGGGCCGGGAACTCGGCCAGATTGACCCCCGCTGCGGTCTGGATCCAGGTGGGTGGCCGGCCAAGGTAGGTCTGCAGGGTGGCCGCGTGCCGGTCCCGGATCGCCTGCTGCTGCAGCACGGCCTCGTGGGCCGCCTTTTCGGCGGCGCCGGCGGTGTCGACGACCTCGCCGAGGAGATCGACCGCTGGCGACATCGCCGGGCCTGCCTCTGCCTGCGGGCCACCGGCCACCTCCGATGCGTCGTGCGCCACTGGCTCGGCCAGCACCGACAGCGACCCGGCCACCAAGACCGCAGCGCACAGTGCCGCCCTTCGGCCCATCGCAGCCCCGCAGGACGCCAAGGGCTGATCCAGCGCCCGCGTGAGTCCGACGGCCATCTTCGAGGCCGAAGACCGCACGGCGATCGTTGTAGCGGAGGACTTGAGTCTTTTGTTGACAGTCACTTACTGTCTATTATTCAAGTAATCTCTCACATTTTGAGGGATCTATCGACCCGCTGGTCGACAAGCCTGCCAGGTCAATGGCGCCATGGAACCCGCTCCATTTGAATCCACTTGATCAACTGCGGGCAGACTATCGCGGATGACCGCGGCAGGACAATCCCCTTTGTCGGCGATGCCGCGCGGCACGACCTGGACCAACCCCGCCGACCCGACGAGCGAGAGGCCCGCCATGCTGCACGACAAGCGCATCCTTCTCACCCACGCCGACCGCTTCATGGGCCCGGCCCTGAGCGAGACCCTGCGCGCCCATGGTGCGACCGTGATCGACGACTGCGACCCCATGATCGACCCCGACGCACCAGCGCGCGCGGTGGCGGCAGCCGGCCGCGTGGACGTGCTGGTGGCGCACCTGGCCGTGCCTGCGCCGACCACCCCCGCCGGTGACGTCGGCGAGGGCGAGTGGGCCGATGTCTTCTCCGCGCTGGTGCACCCGTTGCCGCGTCTGCTGCGGGCGGTTCTGCCGCAGATGCGCGACCGCGGCGCGGGGCGGGTGCTCGTCATGGGCAGCGCATCGGCCCTGCGCGGCATGAGGCGCGCATCCACCTACAGCGCGGCGCGCGGCGCCCAGCTGGCCTGGGTGCAGGCGGCGGGGGTGGAGTTGGCCCCACGCGGCATCCAGGTCAACGCGATCGCCCAGAACTTCGTCGACAACCCGACCTACTTCCCGCCCGAGGTGCAGGCCGACCTTCGCTTCCAGGAACGGCTGCGTCGGGAGGTGCCGCTGGGTCGGCTGGTGAGTGCCCGCGAGGACGCCGAGTTCGCTGCCTACCTGTGCAGCGACGCTGCCGCCTGCTTCGTCGGTCAGGTCTTCCCGGTCAGCGGCGGCTGGATCTCGCGCTGATCGCCTGGATCGACGCCGATGCCCGGGGCGGGTGGTTCGATCGCCACGCCGCGCGAGCGGACAGGCCGGGGTTTGATCCGCGTCATGCGGCGACCGTGGCCGGCGGTGCAGACTGCAGATGTCTGTCGGTGCTTCTGATGGACGTGTCAGAGCATCGACCGCATGGCCGCCCGGCGCCCCGGCGCCGGACCCAGGTATCCGAACCCGCGGGAGCGGCCCTCGTGGGGTCCCGCGCACCTGATCATCGAAGCGAGGAAACCGCATGCGACATGCCACCACCGCCCTGGCCACCTGCCTGTCCCTCCTGTCCGGCGCTGCGCTGGCCCAGACCGACGCGGCTACGTTCCAGGTCCGCGCGTTGACGCCCGAGACGGCGCTCAAGGCTGCGCAGGCCGCGCTTCAGGCCTGCCGGGCCCAGGGTTACCAGGTCGCGGTAGCCGTTGTCGACCGCGGCGGGCTGACCCAGGTGCTGCTGCGCGACCGCTTCGCCGGACCGCACACGGTCACCGTGGCGACCGACAAGGCATGGACCGCGACGAGTTTTCGCACCTCGACGCTGGAACTGGCCGAGCTGACGATGGCGGGCAAGCCGATGAGCGGCATCCGTGACGTGCCGCGCATGCTGGCCGTTGGCGGCGGCGTGCTGGTCGAGGGCGGCGGGTCGATCTTCGGTGCGATCGGCGTGTCCGGCGCGCCCGGCGGCGAGGCCGACGACGTGTGCGCCAAGGCCGGTGTCAAGGCGATCGCAGACGCGATCGCGTTCTAGCCCCAGGCCTCAAGCCGGCGCTCCGCCGTCGGTCGGCCATCGCCAGCTGCGGCGCCCACCGTCGCGCGGGGCGCAACGGGCAGCCGTCAGGCGCCGGCCGTGTCGTCGGTATCGGCTGCCAGGCCGCCGACGATCTGGTTGTAGCCGCCGTCGACGTAGGTGATCTCCGCCGTGACGCCGGCGGCAAGGTCCGACAGCAGGAAGGCGGCGACGTTGCCGACGTCGTCGATCGTGACGTTGCGCCGCAGAGGCGACTGGCGGGCGACCACGTCCAGGATTCGTCCGAAATCCTTGATGCCCGACGCCGCCAGCGTCTTGATCGGCCCGGCCGAGATGCCGTTGACGCGGACTCCGCGCGGTCCGAGGTTGGCCGCGAGGTAGCGCACGCTGGCCTCGAGCGAGGCCTTGGCCAGGCCCATGGTGTGGTAGTGCGGCACGACGCGCTCGGCCCCCAGGTAGGTCAGCGTCAGCAGCGACGCGCCGGGGTTCAGGTGCGGCAGCGCGGCCTTGGCCATCGCCGGGAAGCTGTAGGCCGAGATGTCGTGAGCGACGCGGAAAGACTCGCGCGACAGCCCGTCCAGGAACTCGCCGGCGATCGCTTCGCGCGGCGCGAAGCCGATGGCGTGCACGAAGCCGTCGAACGTCGGCCAGTGCTGCCCGATCTGCTCGAACAGCAGCGCGATCTGGGCGTCGTCGCCGACGTCGCAGTCGAACACCAGCTCGGACCCGAAATCGCGTGCGAACTCGGTGATGCGCCCCTTGAAGCGCTCGCCGACGTAGCTGAAGGCCAGCTCTGCGCCTTCGCGGTGGCAGGCGCGGGCGATGCCGTAGGCGATCGACCGATTGGACAGGACCCCGGTGACGAGAAGCCGTTTGCCGGCGAGAAATCCCATGGTGCAGACCCGTTCGCGAGATGGACGCAAGGCACTCATTCTGTCACGCGGTCGGCCGCGCCATCGCTGGCGCCGGCCCGGCGGCACAAGGCGGTGCGGCCCGCGCACGGCGCCGCGCGCCGAGAGGAGCGCCCGCGCTGGCCTTCACCGCAGCCTGCGGGCTTGCCCGGGGTTGTGCGGCCGGCTATAATGCGCATTTCCCGAAATAACACCTTGGGCGGGCCTTCCTGCCCATTTTTTTTGCGCAAGCCGGATTGAAGGGCGGAACGACGCGATGGCGTGGCGGTGCAGTTGCACGGCGAGGCAGCGCAGAGCGGACGCTTCGGAGACCGGGTACTGACCTCGCGATCACTTCGCCGGACACGACGACGAGCACCTTGGAACAAGACGCAGCCATCGAAGCGATGACCGGGCCGGGCTGGCTCCGGAGCATCGAGCGCACCGTCACCGGACTCGGCTACGAGCTGGTGGAGGTCGAGCGCGCCGCGCGTGGGTTGCTGCGGGTGACCATAGACCGCGTGCCTGGGCACGCCTACCCGGCTCGCGACGGCGGCACCTTGCAGGCAACGGATGCCGGCGCCGGGGCGGGCGGTGACGGCGACACTGGCGAATTCGTGACGGTCGAGGACTGCGAGCGCGTCACGCGGCAGCTGCAGTACGCGCTGGAGGTCGACGGCGTGCCCTACGAGCGCCTTGAGGTGTCATCGCCGGGGCTGGACCGGCTGTTGAAGCACGAGGCGGACTTCGAGCGCTTTGCCGGTCTGCAGGTCAGCGTGACGTTGAAGCAGCCGTTCCAGGGACGCAAGCACTGGAGGGGTGTGCTGGCGAGGCCGGAGGTGGCCGCTTCCCAAGCGTGGCGGCTCGAGCTCGACGCGGGCGGTGGCCGGGGCGTTGGCAGGCGCAAGGACAGCAAGAGCCCGCGCGACGGCGAGGATGCGGGCGCGCAGGCGCTCGATTTCCGGCTCGACGAGGTGCGCGAGGCGCGCCTCGTGCCGGTGGTGGATTTCAAGGGCCGCGGCCGCAAGGGCGCGGCGGCAGGCAAGAGCGAGAGCAAGGGTGGCGCGACTGGCGCGCCCGCCGATGGAGGTCTGGAGCGATGAACCGCGAAATGCTGATGCTGGTCGATGCGATCTCGCGCGAGAAGGGGGTCGAGCGCGATGTCGTGTTCGGCGCTGTCGAGGCGGCGCTGGCGTCGGCCACCAAGAAGCTCAACGGAGGCGAGGTCGACATCCGGGTGTCCGTCGACCGCGACACCGGTGTCTACGAGACCTT
>CAZQPN010000065.1:0-10208 GCA_964595215.1 uncultured Rubrivivax sp.
GCCCTGGCCAAGGGCTTCCGCGGCCGCCGTAAGAACGTCTTCCGCATCGCCAAGCAGGCGGTGATGAAGGCAGGGCAGTACGCCTACCGTGACCGCCGCACCCGCAAGCGGGTGTTCCGCCAGCTCTGGATCGCCCGCATCAACGCGGCGTCGCGCGAGCTCGGCGTCACCTACAGCAAGTTCATGGCCGGCCTTAAGAAGGCCCACATCGAGATCGACCGCAAGGTCCTCGCCGACATGGCCGTGAACGACCCGGCTGCCTTCGGCAGCATCGTGGAGAAGGTGAAGGCCCAGCTCGCTTGAGCACCGGCCGTGCCGGGGCCCTTCGGGCTCCGGCCGGTCGCAAGCGCTTGAAGGCCGTCACCTCGGGGCGGCCTTTTTTGTTTCTCTGACCATGAACGCACTCGAACAACTGGTCGACGCCGCGCGCGCGGACTTCGCCGCTGCCGCCCAGCCGGCCGAACTCGAAAACGCCAAGGCACGCTTGCTGGGCAAGACCGGCCGCGTGACCGAGCTGCTGAAGGGCCTTGCCACGCTGCCGCCCGACGAGAAGAAGGTGCGCGGCGCCGAGATCAACCAGGCCAAGCAGCGCATCGAGGCGCTGCTGGCCGAGCGGCGCGAGGCGCTCGCCGAGGCCGAACTCGCGCGCCAGCTGCACGCCGAGGCGCTGGACGTCACGCTGCCCGGCCGCCTGCGCGGCGTGGGCGGGCTGCACCCGGTCAGCCGCACGATGGAGCGCATCGAGGCGATCTTCGCGTCGATGGGCTTCGACGTCGCCGACGGCCCCGAGATCGAGACCGACTGGCACAACTTCACCGCGCTGAACAGCCCGGAGAACCACCCGGCGCGGTCGATGCAGGACACCTTCTACGTCGACATGAAGGACGCGCAGGGCCGCTGGCTCAACCTGCGCACGCACACCAGCCCGATGCAGGTGCGCTACGCGCGCACGCATGCCGCGCACCACGGCGCGACCGCGGGGGAGGGCGCGCCGATGAAGGAGATCCGCGTCATCGCGCCCGGGCGCACCTACCGGGTCGACAGCGACGCCACGCACTCGCCGATGTTCCACCAGTGCGAGGGCCTGTGGATCGGCGAGAACGTCAGTTTCAAGGACCTGAAGGTGGTGTTCTCCGACTTCTGCCGCCGCTTCTTCGAGACCGACGACCTGCAATTGCGCTTCCGGCCCAGCTTCTTCCCGTTCACCGAGCCGTCGGCCGAGATCGACATCGCGTTCGCGTCCGGCCCGCTGAAGGGCCAGTGGCTGGAGGTCGCCGGCTCCGGCCAGGTGCACCCGAACGTCGTGCGCAACTTCGGGCTCGACCCGGAGCGCCACATCGGCTTCGCCTTCGGCATGGGCCCGGACCGCCTCACGATGCTGCGCTACGGCGTCAACGACCTGCGCCTCTTCTACGACAACGACCTGCGCTTCCTGAGCCAGTTCCGCTGACGCCCGCGCGTCCACCCGCCGTCTGACGAGAGCACGAGATGCAGTTCCCCGAATCCTGGTTGCGCGAGTTCTGCAACCCCCCCGTCGACACGCAGGGCCTGGCGCACCTGCTGACCATGGCCGGCCTCGAAGTCGAGGAGACGCGTCCGATGGCGCCACCGTTTTCCGGCGTCGTCGTGGCCGAGATCATGGAGGCCCATCCACACCCCCAGGCCGACCGGCTTCGCGTGTGCAAGGTGTCCGTCGGTGGCGCCGAGACGCTGCAGATCGTCTGCGGCGCGCCCAACGCGCGAGCCGGGCTGAAGGCGCCGCTGGCCGTCGTCGGCGCCGAGCTGCCGCCGCCGGCCGACGCCACCGACGGCAGGCCGTTTCGCATCGGCGTGGGCAAGCTGCGCGGCATCGAGAGCCACGGCATGCTGTGCTCGGCCCGCGAGCTGCGGCTGTCGGAGGATCACGCCGGGCTGATGGAGCTGCCGGCAGACGCCCCGGTCGGCGCGCCGCTGCGCGAGGCACTGCAGCTCGACGACACCCTTTTCACGCTCAAGCTGACGCCCAACCTGGCGCACGCGCTGAGCGTCTACGGCATCGCGCGCGAGGTCGCGGCCCTGACCGGCGCGCCGCTGAAGACGCCCGCGATCGCGCCGGTGCGGCCGACGCACGACGGGCGGCTGCCGGTGCGCGTCGAGGCGCCGGACCTGTGCGGCCGCTTCTCCGGGCGCGTCGTGCGCGGCGTCGACACGAAGGCGAAGACGCCGGCCTGGATGGTCGATCGCCTCGCGCGTTGCGGCCAGCGCTCGGTGTCGGCGCTGGTCGACATCTCGAACTACGTGATGTTCGAATTCGGCCGGCCGTCGCACATCTTCGACCTCGACAAGATCCATGGCGGCCTGATCGTGCGCTGGGGGCGGCCCGGAGAGACGCTGGAGCTGCTCAACGGCAGCACGGTCGAGGTCGACGAGTCCGTCGGCGTGATCGCCGACGAGGTCCAGGTCGAGTCCCTCGCCGGCATCATGGGCGGCGAGTCGACCGCGGTGTCGGACGACACCCGCAACGTCTACGTCGAGGCCGCGTTCTGGTGGCCCGAGGCGGTGCAGGGCCGCTCACGCCGCTTCAACTTCTCGACCGACGCCGGCCATCGCTTCGAGCGCGGGGTCGATCCGGCGCTGACGGTGCAGCACATCGAGCACATCACCGCGCTGATCCTCCAGATCTGCGGCGGCGAGGCCGGCCCGATGGACGACCAGTTGCTGCGCCTGCCCGAGCACCGGCCGGTGACGCTGCGCGTTGCCCGTGCGTCGCGCGTGATCGGCATGCCGCTGACGCTGGAGCGCTGCGCCGGTGTCTTCCGCAGCCTGGGCCTGGACTTCACCGAGCAGCCGTCCGACGGCACGATTAGCGTGACGCCGCCGAGCTGGCGCTTCGATCTGCGCATCGAGGAGGACCTGATCGAGGAGGTGGCGCGCATCGTCGGCTACGACGCGCTGCCGGACGATCCGCCGCTGGCGCCCGTGACGGCGCACGTCCCGCGGGAGACGCGCCGCAGCGTGCATGCGCTCAAGCACCGGCTGGCGGCGCTGGACTGGCAGGAGGCGATCACCTTCAGCTTCGTCGAGGCGCGCTGGGAGCACGAGCTGGCCGGCAACGCCGATCCGATCCGAGTGCTCAACCCGATCGCCGCGCCGCTGGCGGTGATGCGCTCCAGCCTGATCGGCGGCCTGGTGCAGGTGCTGCGCCACAACCTGGCGCGCAAGGCGCCGCGCGTGCGCGTGTTCGAGACCGGCCGCGTGTTCCGACGCGACCCGTCGGTCGAGGACGGCGAGCGTGCGGTGGCCGGTGTCGCGCAGCCGATGCGCCTGGCTGGCCTGGCCTGGGGCCCGGAGGCCCCACTGCAATGGGGTCGGCCCGAGCGGACGATCGACTTCTTCGACGTCAAGGGCGATGTCGAAGCGCTGCTGGCGCCGCGCGCCGCGCGCTTCGTGCCCGACACGCACCCGGCACTGCATCCGGGGCGCTGCGCGCGCATCGAGGTCGACGGGCGTTCCGTCGGCGTCGTCGGCGAGCTGCATCCGCGCTGGCGCCAGGCTTACGAGCTGCCGTCGGCGCCAGTGCTGTTCGAGCTCGAGCTGGACGCCGTGCTCGAACGGCCTCTGCCGCACATGCAGCCGTTGCCGCGCCAGCAGTCGGTCGCCCGGGACCTCGCGCTGGTGGTGGCCGACCACGTGACCCACGACGCGCTGGTCGCCGCGCTGGTGGCCGATCCGGCCGGCCTGGTGCGCCACGTGACCCTGTTCGACATCTACCGGCCGGTCCAGCCGCAGGCCGGCATCGGCGCTGGCGAGCGCAGCCTGGCCTTGCGGCTCGAGTTGCTGGACCCGGCGACGACACTGACGGACGAGCGCATCGATGGCATCGTCGCCGACGCCGTCGGACGCGCCTCGCACGCCGTCGGCGCGCGGCTGCGTGCCTGAGGCACCGAGCCCATGGACCATGGAGCAGACACCATGAACGACGCCCCCGACAGTCCCACGCCGCCGGCGCCGCGCGTCATCCTGCCCAGCCTGGCCACGCCGACGCTGACTAAGGCGGAGCTGGCGGAGCTGCTGTTCGAGCGCCTCGGACTGAACAAGCGCGAGTCCAAGGACATGGTCGAGGCCTTCTTCGACATCGTGCACGGCAGCCTCGTGGCCGGGCAGGACGTGAAGCTCTCCGGCTTCGGCAACTTCCAGATCCGGCGCAAGGCCCCGCGTCCGGGGCGCAACCCGCGCACCGGGGAGGCGATCCCGATCAAGGCGCGCCAGGTGGTCACTTTCCACGCCAGTCACAAATTGAAAGCGACCGTGCAAGGTGACACGCAGGCCTCGGAGGAGTTCGAGTAAAGTGTCCGGTCCTTTGCCGATCTCCTTGATTCTCAATGGAGAAACCTCTCCCGCCGATCCCGGCCAAGCGCTACTTCACGATCGGTGAGGTGAGCGAGCTGTGCGGCGTCAAGCCGTACGTGCTGCGCTATTGGGAGCAGGAGTTCACCCAGCTCAAGCCGATGAAGCGGCGGGGCAACCGCCGCTACTACCAGCACCACGAAGTGCTTTTGGTGCGTCGCATCCGCGACCTGCTGTACGGCCAGGGCTTCACGATCAGCGGTGCGCGCAACCGGTTGTCCGACCACGGCGGCAGCGCCCGGGCTGCCCGTGCCGAGGCGGCCGAGGCGGCGCGGATCGAACCGCCCGACGGGGCCACGATCGTCCAGGATGCTGCCGCCGACCCCGGTGCCGCAGACCTGGCGATCGGCTCGACGGCGCGTCTGCGCGCCGAGCTGCTGGCCATCCGCGAGTTGCTTGCGCCTTGAGCACGGCGTGCGCCTGCGTTGGCGTCGGTGGGCCTGTACCAGGGGTGCCCCCAGGCTATAATCGAAAGCTTGTCGGGGCGTAGCGCAGCCTGGTAGCGCACTTGCATGGGGTGCAAGGGGTCGCGAGTTCGAATCCCGCCGTCCCGACCATTGATTGACAACGGGTTAGCTCTCACGAGGGGCTAACCCGTTTTGTCTTCTAAGCCGCGACGCGTGCTTTGGTCACCGTTCGTGTTTCGCTGCCTCATGTCGGTCACGGTCTCGCGATCCTGATCGACATCCGATGCAAGCGGTACCTCCGCCGTTCGATCCGCCGGACTCGAACTGCTGATCCAACCCAGGCCTCTGGCTGCTGCGATCGACGACCGCGACGCAGTCCTTGATGGGCCATCCGCTAGCTCGCCTGCCTGGCCCACCCGTCGCAGCGCTCGGCGTCGATCGGATGCCCCGCTTCCCGAAAGCGCGCTGCCGCGGCGACGAAGCGCGCGAGCGCCTCTTTCGCAGCGCCGCGAGTTGCAGCGATGTGTCCGCGCACCTCGTCGTGCGCGGCGTACCACGCCGGCAGACGCATCACCACGTTGGCCAGGTAGGCGCACTGCTCCTCGTGTTTCTCGGCCAGCGCCAGTTCGCCGGCGCGCGCGGCGGCGATGGCCGCGGGGACGGCGAAAGTGATGCGGCAGCCCGGGCAGGTCTCCAGCGGCCCGCGCACCGAGGCGCTGGCGTCCTCCACCACATGCAGCGCCGCCTCCGGGTCGTCGGTATGCAGGTTGATGCGCGTGCCGTAGATGCGGTCGAGCAGGTGAAAGCCGATGTCGGTCTGGCGTGCCACGTCCAGGGCCTCGTCGACGAGGGCGCGGGCCTCGTCCCGCCGGCCTTCGTGCAGCGCCACTTCGGCCAGCCGCTGCAGCGACAGCGCCTCGCCCACCGGCCCGCCGATGGCGCGGTGCAGCCGGGCGCCTTCGCGCAGGTGCTCGCGTGCGTCGGCCAGGTTGCCGGCCAGCCACTCGGCCTCGCCGCGCAGCGTCACGCCAAAGGCATGGCCGCGTGCGGCGCCCAGCCGCTGCGCCTCGGTGGACAGGGTCTGGGCGAAGTTGATGACGTCTGCATAGGGCCGCGCTCCGTACAGGAAGCGCTGAGTGATGCACAGGTGGCCGTCGAAGACGCGCAGCGCCAGGTGCGGCGCCTGGCTGGTCTCGTGCAGATCGGCCCAGACGCTGCGGTGCAGCTCGCCGCGCGCATGGGCTGCAGCGGCCTGGGCCCAGGAGGCGATGACCAGCGAGGTGGTGTCGCCCGACTGCAGCGCCAGCTGCCGCGCCACCGCCGCCTTGGCCGTGCCGACGGCTGGGTCGCCCGTGCCGAGCGCGGCCGCACCGCTGTAGGCCAGGGCTTCGCACAGCTTTCCCTCGACGCTGGTCGGCGTCAGGCCGGCCAGCACGAGGAGCGCGCCTTTCGGGTCGCCCAGCTTCACCTGGGCCAGCGCGGCCTTGGCGCGCAGGTTGTGGCTCTCGGGTTCGCCCGCGACGTCGGCGGCAGCGTGGTAGGCGGCCAGCGCGGCGGGTTCGCCCATCGCGTCCAGCGACTCGGCGCGCAGCCGCAGGCCCTCGGCATGATCGGGTTGATACGCAAGCAGCGCCTCGAGGTGACGCAGCGCATCGCTGAAGGCGGCCAGGTGCACGGCCTCTCGGGTGGCAGCCAGCAACCAGGGCATCGCGTCGCGCCGGTGGCCGGCTTCCAGCCAGTGGCGGGCAATGCCGGCCGGCGGGCGGTCGAGCTCGGCCAGTCGAGCGGCGATCCGGCGGTGCATCTTCAGGCGGCGGTGCGGCGGCACCTGTTCGATCAGCGCCTGCTGCACCAGGTGGTGGCGGAAGCGGTAGCGGCTGGCCAGCGGCAGCAACACGCCAGCGGCCAGAGCGGCGTCCAGCGACTCCAGGCTGGGCACCTGCGCCTCGGCCGCCAGCGCCTCGACGGTGGCCACATCGAACTCGTCGCCGCTCAGGGCCAACCACTTGAGCAGGCTCAGCGCACTGTCGGGCACGTCGCACAGCCGCTCGGTGATGGCCGCGGCCACGCCGCCAGGCAAGTGGCCATCGGCGTTGGCCGCGGCACAGCGCGCCAGCTCGATGGCCGCAAAGGGATTGCCCTCGGCAGCGCGCACGACGCGCGCCACGACGTCGTCCGGCACGCCGGTCGACGCAGCGCGCGCCACCAGCCTGAGGCACTCGTCGTCCGGTAGCGGCTCTACATCCACCACCTGGAGCAGGCCTGAGCGTTGCAGGCGGCCCAGGGCACGCGCGAGCGCGGTGCCCGCCACGGGCGTGCGTGTGGCGAGCAGCAGGCACAAGCCGGCGCCGGTGGCCGTCAGCTGCGTGATCACGTCGACATCGGCATCGTCGGCGAGGTGCGCGTCGTCGATCTGCACCAGGACCTCCTTGCCCGGTGCGGCGGCCAGCAGCAGGCGCCGGATGGCACCCACCACCTGGTGCCGGCCCAGCGGGCCGGGCAGGGTGTCGGCCGGTGCCGCCTGCGGGCTGAGCAGGGCCAGCACCGCGCGCGCCTGCGCACCGATGCGGTCGAGCACGCTGCGGTCTTCGACGATCAGCCGTTCAGTGAGGTCGCACATCACCGCATAGGTGCGGCCGGTCTGCGGGGCCTCGACGCGACACACCGCCCAGCCGCGGGTCCGGGCCTGCGCGGCGATCTCGCGCCCGAGCGCACTCTTGCCGATCCCGGGCGGCCCCCGCAACACGATGGCACCGGGCCGCTGGATGGCCGCCATGCCCAGCCAGGCGGCGGCCTGGGCACAGGCCTGGGCGCGACCGACGAAGGCGGGCCCGGCCGACTGCAGGCCGGCGATGCAGCGCTCGTACAGCGCCTGTGTCTGCGCGTCCGGTGACACGCCCAGACCCTGCTGCAGCGCCTCGCGCAGGTGCGCATACCAGCGCAGTGCAGCGGCCCGGTTGCCGGCAGCCAGTTCGCGTTGCATTAGCGCGCGGTGCGCCGCCTCGTCTTCAGGGTCGATCTGCGCCAGCCGCTCCCACTGGCCGCTGGCGCGCAACAGCTGCAGCTGGCGCTCTCGCAGGCGCTCGCGGGTGGCCTCGGCCCAGGCTTCGAAGCGAGCGCCGGGCAGCAGGTCGCCCGCGTAGGTGGCCGCGGCGTCGGCACAGTCGGCGGGATCGGGCTGCGCCAGGGCCGCATCGGCACGCTGCTCGAAGCGCAGCGCATCCACCACCACCGGACGCTCGGGCCACAGCAGCACCTCGCCGGCGTGCAGCACGATGCCGTCGTGACGCCCCAATGCCTGGCGCGCGTGGTGAGCGGCCTTTCTCAGGTTGGCGGCACCGGCCTCGGGTTCGAGTTGCGGCCACAGCGCATCGATCACTTCGTCGCGCGTCAAGCGCTGGCGCGGCTGCAGGCACAGCAGTTGCACCAGCTGCGCGGCGCGCAGGCTGGGCCAGCGGTCGGCCGCAAGTTCGACGCCGTCGATGGCGACTGCAAAGCGGCCGAGCAGGAAGGCGTCGAGGCGGGTGAAGGCCCCGGGAGACACGTTGGGCACGTTGATGTCCATGCCAACGAGTGTCAGACAGCGAGGTGACCTCCACAAGCCCCGCGGGCACCAGGAACGATTCAGGAACGCCGGCCCGGCAGTCTGCGGCCACGCCGAGCGACTGTGCGCCGGCCTGAACCGCCAAAGGAGATGCCCATGACCTGTCTGCAAATCACCGTTCCCGTGCCGGGCGCCGGGCCGGCCGTGCTGACGCTGCCGCAGCCGCTGACACCGCAGGCCGTGCTCGAACTCGAGCACGCCGTCGCCGGCACGCTGGGCATGTTGCGTCGCGACCTGCTCGGCATGGCCATCGGGGCGGCTCCCGAGCACGTCGAGCCCCGGCCCGATGCGGCGGAAATCGAGTACGCCTCCTGGATGCCCGATCCTGGCGCCATCGAGGTGGCCTCGTGGGCCGCGCACATGCGGACCTCCCGGCGGTGACCGCCAGAGCCTGTGCGAGCGACGGGGCGGCGCCGCCGCGGGGGCCACGGTCGTCGCCGACGCGGTCGACCGCCACGCCGCCAACCCGGCGCTGGCCCAGCGCGGCCAGACGCCGGCATGAGCCTCAGCGCGGAAGAGCGGCAGGCCGTGGTTGGCGACATGACCGATGCCCTTCGAGACCAAGGCATCGGCACGGTCGAGGTCGGCGAGATCGTGAACCTTCTCTACGCCGCTCGCGAGGCGGCACCGCCGCGCTGAGCCGCCATTCAGCCGGGAACGATTCAACAGCGGGGCTGCATGGCCTGCAACCCCGCAGGTCCGATGGTGGGCCTGCCTACCCCAAGGAGAGCATCGAAATGAACCAAGCCACCACCACCCTGTACGAGCGACTGGGTCGCCGCGACGGCATCACCCGCATCACTGCCGACCTGATGAGAAACCACCTGGCCAACCCGCTGGTGAATGTCCGCTACATGAACAGCGAAGACCTGGCACGTGTGGAGCGCCGCGCAGTCGAGTTCTTCTGCGCCGGCACGGGCGGGCCCGAGGCCTACACCGGCAAAGACATGGTGGCCACGCACAAAGGCATGAACATCAACGAGCAGGAGTTCATGAGCGTCATCGACGATGCGATGGACGCGCTGCAGAAGAACGGCATCGACGAGGCCACGCGCAACGAGGTACTGGCCGTGCTGTGGTCGATGCGGCGAGAGGTGCTGCGGGTGTGACAGCTGCACCGCCTGCGCACGAGCGCCTGTTGCGCGATGCGAGCCAGCTGACGGACCATCTCTCGGCAAATGTGCAGCCCCTTGAATCGACGGGGCGCGCGCGCCTTGCAGGCCGCCGGCAACGGATGTCGCCGGCGTGCCATCCAGACTGGTCGCAGCGGCGTCGCCCGCGCCGCTGCGCCGCCCTCAGCCCTCGCTCGGGGCGGACGCCGGGCGGTCGAAGTCGGCGGCGTCGTGGCGCTCTGGCAACTGCTCGTCAGGCTCGCCCCAGACCCGGTTGACCCGGCGTCCGCGCTGCACCGCGGGGCGGGCCAGCAGGGCGTCGGCCCAGCGCTGGACATGCGTGTAGTCGCGCACCTGCAGGAACTCGGCCGCGTCGTACAGCCAGCCCTTGACCAGACCGCCGTACCAGGGAAAGACCGCGATGTCGGCGATCGTGTAGTCATTGCCGGCGAGGTAGGGCGACTCGGCCAGGCGGCGGTCCAGCACGTCGAGCTGGCGCTTGGTCTCCATCGCGAAGCGGTCGATCGCGTACTCGATCTTGGTCGGCGCGTAGGCGTAGAAGTGACCGAACCCGCCGCCGAGGTAGGGCGCGCTGCCCATCTGCCAGAACAGCCACGACAGGCATTCGGCACGCCGGGCCGGGTCGTTCGGCAGCAAGGCGCCGAACTTCTCGGCCAGGTAGATCAGGATCGCGCCCGA
>CAZQPN010000066.1:0-10162 GCA_964595215.1 uncultured Rubrivivax sp.
AGCCGCGTGCGGTCGCCGGCCTGCGCGATGTTGACGGAACGCAGGTTGCCCTGGTTGATCTCGACGCTGTTGCGGCCGATGGCGTTGGTCACGCCGGGCAGGTCGATGGCGATGCGCGGCGGCGCCTGCACCGAGAAGCCGGCGGGGACCGCGGTCAGGGCCTCGGACAGCTCGATGCGCACGACCTCGGTGCCGGACTGCTGCACGCTGGTGATCGACTGGATGGCGTTCTGGGCCCAGGCGGACAGCGGCGCAGCGGCGGCGGCCAGCGTGACGAGGGCGGCGAAGGCGGCGCGCCAGTGAAGCATGGTGGGGGTCTCCAGACGTGTCCTCATCGCGCCCTCTCCTGCAGTTGCAGGGTGGTGGGTCGCTCGATCCATTCACCGGCGGCGTCCTGCACGATCTCGCGCAGTGTGACCTCGGTTTCTCCGATGCGGGTGATTCGCCCGTAGTTCTGTCCCAGGTAGTCGCCAACGCGCACCTGGTAGAGCAGGTTGTCGACGCGCAGCAGCGCAAACGGCTGGCCCTGCTTGCTGACGCTGCCGACCATCAGCATGCTGTCCAGCGGGTAGGCTTCCAGCGGTTCCTTGCGCCGGTTCAGCTCGGCCGAGATGGCCGAGTTCGGCTGCCGGGCTTCCTGCTTCAGCGCCACCGTCAGCTTTTGCGTGCTGTACGGGTCGACCGACTGCGCCACCGTGTAGGGATGGGGGTCGAAATTCTTCGGCGGCTGCAGCGGCGGCACGTTGGGCTTGACCTCGCGGCGCTCGCGGTCCATCCACTCGCGCAACTCGTCCTGCTCGGCGCCGCAGCCGGCCAGCAAGAAGGCGGCCAGCGCCACCACGGTCCAGTGCATGGTCTTCATTTCTTGGCCCCGACGCGCGCCGCGGCCGCCTTGCGCTGCTCGGCGAGTTCGTTCTCGTCGAGATAGCGGTAGGTGTGCGCCGTGGCATCCATCGCCAGCAGGCCGGTGGCGCCGTCGCGCACGTTGACCGGCAGCACGTTCAGGTTCTGCAGCGTGACGATGCGCGACAGGCTGGCGATGTCGGCAGCGAAGGCGCCGATGTCGTGGTAGCGGCCGCTGACGCGGATGGCAATCGGCAGCTCGGCGTAATAGTCCTTCACCTGCACCTGGCCGGGTCGGAAAAGTTCGAACTGCAGCCCGCGGCCCAGGCCGGCCTGGTTGATGTCCGACAGCAGCGCGTCCATCTCGGCCTTGCCGGGCAGTTGCTTTTCCAGCTGCGTCACGTATTCCTGCACCTGCAGCTTCTGCTTGCGCAACTCACCCAGGTTCACGGCCTGCGCGACGCGGTCCTTGTAGCGCGTCTTCAGCTGCGGCTCTTCCTCGCGCGCGGCGGCCAGCTCGTCGGTGGCGTCGGTGAGCAGCAGGAACCAGCCCGCCAGCACCATCGCCAGCGCCACACCGACCCAGACCGCGGCCTTGGGCAGCAATGGCCACTGGCCGGGTTCGCGCGAATCGAGGTTGCGGAACTGCGCGCCGGCGTTCGTGACAAGCGCGTTGACGTCGAAATTGAGATTCGGGACCTTGGCCATGGCGCCCTCAGGTGGTGCGTGCCGGCGCCGCCGGGGCCGGGGCTCCCGGTGCGGCGGCGGGGGCGCCAGGAGCGGCCACCGGCGGCCGCTTGATCGTGACGCGCATCGAAAATTCGAACAGCCGACGTTGCTCGCGGTTGGCGGTGGTCATCGCCACCGCCTTGATCTCGATCAGTTCCGGCCGCTCGAGCCAGGCCGAGTTGTACAGGGTGTTGCGCAGCAGTTCCGACACCCGTTCGTTGGTCTGCGCCATGCCGGTGATGGCCACCACGCGGCCGGTCTGGCGAATGGCGGTCAGGTACACGCCTTCCGGCACCTGCTTGACGAGTTCGTCGAGCAGGTGCACCGGCACGTTGCGGTCGGTCTGCAGGTCCTCGACCGCCTGCTGGCGCGCTTTCAGGGCCTCGATCTCGGCGCGCAGCGCGGCGATGTCCTTGATCTGCACGTCCAGGCGTGCGATCTCGGTGCGCAGAAAGTCGTTGCGCACCTGTTGCGCCGACGTCATCTGCTGCAGCACGGTGAACCACAGGCCGACGATGGCCACGCCGGCAACGGCGCAGGCCCCCAGGCCGATGAAGAAGTCGCGCTTGCGCTGGCGACGCCTTTCCTCGCGGTGAGGCAGCAGGTTGATCAGGATCACTGCATGAACCTCCGCATCGCCAGGCCGCAGGCCGTCAGGTACGACGGCGCCTCGCGGCGCACGCGGCTCTCGCGCACGCTGGAGCCGAGCTGCATGTTGTCGAACGGGTTGACGACGCTGCTGGCGAAGCCGGTCAGGTCGGTCACGCGGTCCTTCAGGCCCGGCAGCGTGGCGGTGCCACCGGCCAGCATCACGTAGTGCACCTTGTGGTGCGGTGTGCTGGTGAAGAAATACTGCAGCGCGCGGCCGATCTCCTGCGACAGGCTGTCGACGAAGGGCACCAGGATCGCCGATTCGTAGTCCTCGGGCAGGTCGCCGCTGAGCTTCTTGCCCTCGGCTTCCTCGAAGCTGAAGCCGTACTGGCGGCTGATCAGCTGGGTCAGCTGGCTGCCGCCGAAGGCCTGGTCGCGGTCGTACAGCATCTCGTCGTCGCGCAGCACCTTCAGGCTGGTGGTGTCGGCGCCGATCTCGAACAGCGCCACCAGCGCGTCGCGCCCCTCGTTGGGCAGCGACGCGACGACGCGGCTCATGGCCGCGCGCGAAGCGTGGCTCTCGATGTCCAGCACCACCGGCTTCAGGCCGGCGGCCTCGGCCAGGCCCTGGCGGTCCTGCACGCGGTCCTTGCGGCTGGCGGCGATCAGCACCTCGACGTCACCGGCCGAATTGGGGCTCGGGCCGACGACACAGAAGTCCAGGCTGACCTCGTCGAGCGAAAACGGGATGTACTGGTTGGCCTCGGACTCGACCTGCAGTTCCATCTCCTCCTCGCGCAGGCCGGCCGGCAGCATGATCTTCTTGGTGATCACGGCCGACTGCGGCATCGCCATCACCACCTGCTTGGTCTTGGTGCCGCTCTTCTGCACCACCTTGCGGACGGCGTCGGCCACTTCGTCGAACTTCTCGATCTGGCCATCGGCGATCCAGCCCTTCTCGAAGGGCTCGAAGCCGAAGCGCTCGAGGACGAACTCGCCGCTGGCGGTCTGCCCCAGTTCGACCAGCTTGACGCTGGATGAACTGATGTCCAGACCGATCACCGGCGGATGTGTGCGACCCAGCAGGACATCCAGAAAACTCACGGCGCTCCACTCCCCGGGTTGTGTTGACCCAACGCCCCGTTTGTTAAGAAGTTACTTCAATGCTAGCAGTAAAGCCTTTGTGCACCAAAGAAAAACGGGCCGTTGAAGTGTGCTGGTCGTTGCACCATTCCGACGCCCGGAAGTGCGCTTGAAACAACCCGCAATTCGATTTCGAGGGTTCTCCCGCAAACCTCGGACCGGCCCGTGAGGTATCTCACGCCGGACGCGGTGCGGCCCCGTTTCTATAATTCACGTTCGATACGCGATCCCGATGTCCGACCCGTCCCCCGACGCCCTTTCCGGCGCCCGCCACTGGCTGGTGCGGGCACTCGCGTGGGCCGTCGGGCTGGCCGTGGCGGGCCTGCTGACGCTGCTGCTGGCGGTCGGCATCGCACTGGCGGTGGCCTACCCGAACCTGCCGAGCATCGACAGCCTGACCGACTACCGACCCAAGCAGCCGCTGCGCGTGTTCACGATCGACGGCGTGATGATCGGCGAGTTCGGCGAGGAGCGGCGCAACTTCACCCCCATCGAGCGCATCCCGAAGGTCATGAAGGACGCCGTGCTGGCGGCCGAGGACGCGCGCTTCTACGAGCACCCGGGGGTCGACTTCAAGGGCGTGGCGCGCGCCGCGCTGGAGAACCTGCGCGACGCCCGCAGCCAGGGCGCGTCGACGATCACGATGCAGGTCGCGCGCAACTTCTACCTGTCGACGGAGAAGACCTTCACGCGCAAGATCTACGAGATCCTGCTGGCGCTGAAGATCGAGAGCATGCTGAGCAAGGACAAGATCCTCGAGCTCTACATGAACCAGATCTTCCTCGGCCAGCGCGCGAACGGCTTCGCCGCCGCGGCCGAGGCCTATTTCGGCAAGCCGCTCGAGCAGCTGTCGGTGGCCGAGGCCGCCATGCTCGCCGGGCTGCCGAAGGCGCCGTCGGCGTACAACCCGATCGCCAATCCGAAGCGGGCGACGGTGCGCCAGCGCTACGTCATCGACCGCATGCTCGAGAGCGGCTTCATCGACGCCGCGACGCGCGACGCCGCGCTGGCCGAACAGCTGCGCTACCGGCCGCCGCCGGCCAGCGTCGTGCACGCCGAGTACGCGGCCGAGACGGCACGCCAGCTCGTGCACGCGCAGTATGGCGACGATGCCTACATCCGCGGCCTGAACGTCCACCTCAGCATCGACAGCCGCCTGCAGAAGGCGGCCCATGCGGCGCTGCGGCGCGGGCTGATGGTGTACGAGCAGCGCCAGTTCTATCGCGGGCCCGAGGCCTTCGTCGACCTGCCGTCCGATCCGGCGAGCCTGGACGAGCGCGTCGGGATGGCCCTGGCGGCCCACCCCGACGAGGAGGAACTGCGCGCCGCCGTCGTGCTCGAGGCCTCGCCGCGCCAGGTCAAGGCCATGCTGCAGACCGGCGAGACGATCACCGTCACCGGCGATGGCCTGACACCGGTGCGGTCGGGGCTGGCGTCCGGCGCGCCGGCGACGGTGCAGATCCGGCGCGGCGCCATCGTGCGCGCCATCGACGGCGGCAAGGGCGGCTGGACCCTGACCCAGCTGCCCGAGGTGCAGGGCGCGGTCGTGGCGCTCGACCCGCGCACCGGTGCGTTGCGCGCGCTCGTCGGCGGCTTCGACTACTGGCGCAACAAGTTCAACAACGCGACGCAGGCCGAGCGCCAGCCGGGGTCCAGCTTCAAGCCCTTCATCTACTCGGCGGCGCTGGAGCGCGGCTTCACCGCCAGCACGCTCGTCAACGACGCCCCGCTGTACTTCGACGCCACCTTCACCGGCGACAAGCCCTGGGAGCCGAGGAACTACGACGGCGAGTTCGAGGGCCCGATGCCGTTGGCGCGGGCGCTGGCCAAGTCCAAGAACATGGTCTCGATCCGCGTCCTGCAGTCGATCGGGCCGGGCTACGCGCAGGACTGGATCACGCGCTTCGGTTTCGAGCGGCGCAAGCACCCGGCCTACCTGACGATGGCGCTCGGCGCCGGCAGTGTGACGCCGCTGCAGATGGCCAGCGCCTACGGCGTGTTCGCCAATGGCGGCCATCTGCTGCCGCCGATGCTGATCGAGCGCATCACGGACCGCGAGGGCAACGTGCTGGTGCAGTCCGCACCGCCCATGCTCGACGACAGCAACCGCACGCTGAGCGCACGCAACGCCTTCGTGATGGGCACGCTGATGCAGGAGATCACGCGCTCGGGCACCGCGGCGGCGGCGCAGCGCCTGCTCGGGCGCGACGACCTGTACGGCAAGACGGGGACCACCAACGACGCGGTCGACGCCTGGTTCGCCGGCTACCACCCGAGCCTGGTCGGCATCGTCTGGGTCGGACACAGCACGCCGAAGCGGCTCGGGTCCCGCGAGACCGGTGGCCGCCTGGCGCTGCCGATCTGGATCGACATGATGCGCGAGGCGCTCGAGGGTGTGCCCGTGGTGACGGCAGAGCCTCCGCCGGGCGTGACCTTCGACGACGGCGCCTGGACCTACGACGAGTTCGCGCGCGGTGCCGGCGTGCGCAGCGTCGGCATGGAGGACGCGCTGCCGCCGCCGCCGTCCACCGACGAGCGCGGCAGCATCCTGGACCTGTTCCGCCGCTGAGCGGCCGACGTGCCGGCCCGGCCGCTCAGGCCGGCTCGAACCGCAGTGCCCGGCCGCCCTGCACCGAGGCCTCGCGCGACAGCACGTCGAACAGCTCGCTGCCGTCCTTGGTGTCGACCCATCGACCCTGCGCGTGCCGGTAGTGGAAGCCGCCGCCCCGTGTCGCCAGCCAGATCTCCTGCAGCGGGGGCTGCGTGTTGACGATGATCTTGCTGCCGTCCGGAAAGCTGAGCTCCAGCAGGCCGCCGGTGCGCTGCGGGTCGATGTCGATGACGTCGTCCTGCAGCCAGCGGTCCACGGTCGACTCGATGGCGGCCAGCACGGCGTCGCTCAGGCGCGCGTAGTCGGCACCGGCAAGCGGGCTGGCATCGGGCACGGCGGGCACGTCGGGCATCGGGGGCGCTCGGTAGAATCTCGTTGGATGACTGGCCCCCAAAGTGTAGTCCCGGTGTCCTTGGCCCTGACCGTCTCGCAGGTGCTCGCGACCGGGCGGCGGCGCGCCTCGGCGGTGCTCGCCTTGCTGCCGGTCCTGATGGGTCCCGCGCTGGCCGGCTGCGGCCAGAAAGGGCCGCTGGTGCTGCCACCGGCGGCCGCCGCGCCGGCGCCTGCGGCCTCGGTGCCATCGGCCGCGCCGGCCCGCTGATGCTGCCGGGCGCCCCCCACCTCGTCCGCGACGCGGGCGCGCTGCGGCTGGACGGCGTCGTGCTGTCCGGCCTCGCACGCGAGTTCGGCACGCCGCTGTACGTCTATTCGCAGGCCGCGATGCGCGACGCGCTGGCGCCCTACCAGCGCGCGCTGGCCGGTCGCCGCCACCTGATCTGCTACGCGATGAAGGCGAACTCGGCACTCGCCGTGCTGCAGACCTTCGCGCGCGCCGGCTGCGGCGTCGACATCGTCTCCGGCGGCGAACTGGCGCGCGCGCTGGCCGCCGGCGTGCCGGCCAGGCACATCGTCTTCTCCGGCGTCGGCAAGACCCGCGCCGAGATGCGGCAGGCGCTCGACGCCGGCGTGCGCTGCTTCAATGTCGAGAGCCTGCCCGAGCTCGACCGCCTGTCGGCCGTCGCCGTCGAGGCGGGCCGGCGCGCGCCGGTCAGCCTGCGCGTCAACCCCGACGTCGACGCCGGCACCCACCCCTACATCTCGACCGGCCTGCGCGACAACAAGTTCGGCATCGCGCACGACGAGGCGCTGGCGGCCTACCGCCGCGCCGCCGCGCTGCCGGGGCTGTCGGTGGTCGGCATCGACTGCCACATCGGCTCGCAGATCACGCAGGTCGAACCCTACCTGGACGCGCTCGACCGCCTGCTCGACCTCGTCGCAGCGGTGGAGGCGGATGGCATCGCGCTGCGCCACATCGACGTCGGCGGCGGCCTGGGCATCCGCTACGCCGACGAGTCGCCGCCCGGCGCCGACGAGCTCGTGTCGCGCATGCTGGAGCGGCTGGACGCGCGCGGCTACGGCGACCGCGAACTGCTGCTCGAGCCCGGGCGCTCGCTGGTCGGCAACGCCGGCGTGCTGCTGACCGAGGTGCAGTACCTCAAGCCCGGTGCGACGAAGAGTTTCTGCATCGTCGACGCGGCGATGAACGACCTCGCCCGCCCGGCGATGTACCAGGCCTGGATGGCGGTCGAGCCCTGCACGCAGCGCGACGGACCGGCGCGCACCTGGGACGTCGTCGGCCCGGTGTGCGAGTCCGGCGACTGGCTGGCGCGCGACCGCGATCTCGCCGTCGAGCCGGGCGACATGCTGGCCGTGCTCTCGGCCGGCGCCTACGGCATGACGATGGCCAGCAACTACAACACGCGGCCGCGCGCGGCCGAGGTGATGATCGTCGACGGCCGCGCGGTGCTGATCCGCGCACGCGAGACGCTCGACGACCTGCTGCGCGCCGAGCGGCTGCTGCCGGGCTGAGCGGCGCGCACGACGCGAACACCGGGCGGCTGCGCAGGCGCCGCACCGGGCAAGCTGGGCGAATGGGGCAAACGAGGCAGAGCGCGCAACGGTGCCCCGGTCAATCGATCTTCAGCGGGATCGTCACCGGCCCGTCGTTGACCAGGTGCACCTGCATGTCGGCGCCGAAGCGGCCGCTCTCGACCGGCGCGTGCCGGGCCCGCAGGGCGACCAGCAGCGCGTCGACCATCGCCCGGGCCTGCGCCGGCGGCGCGGCGGCGCTGAAGCCCGGGCGCGTGCCGCTGCGCGTGTCGGCGGCCAGCGTGAACTGCGACACCACCAGCAGCCCGCCGCCGACGTCGACCACGCTGCGGTTCATGCGGCCTTCGTCGTCGGCGAACACGCGCAGCTTCAGCAGCTTGTCGGCCAGGCGATCGACCTGGGCCGGGCCGTCGCCGGGCTCGGCGCACACCAGCACCAGCAGCCCGTGGCCGATGGTACCGACGGTCTCGCCGGCGATCTCGACGTGCGCGCGGGCGACGCGCTGCAGCAGCGCGATCACAGCAGGTCGCGCTGGTCGGAGAAGTGGGACTCGACGTCCATCGGCAGCAGCTGGATGGTCGCCCGCAACCCCGGCACCTCGCTCATCAGCGCCTGCTCGACGGTCGTGCGGACCGCCGCCGCGCGGCCGAGCGACCACGACGGCGGCATGTGCATGTGCAGGTCGACGAAGCGGCGCTGGCCGGCGCGCCGCGTGACGACGTGGTCGAAGCGGATCGCCTGGTCGTGGCGGAAGCCGTCCAGCGTGGCCTCGATGCGCTGCTGGATCTCGGGCTCGAGCGCGTGGTCCATCAGCCCGTCCCAGGAGCGCCCGATGAGGTGCACCGATTCGCGGGCGATGTTCAGCGCGACGCCTATCGCCAGCACCGGGTCGAGCCAAAGCCAGCCGGTCGCCTGCACCGCGAGCAGGCCGACGATGACCCCGGCGGTGGTCCAGACGTCGGTGAAGAGGTGGCGCGCATCGCCCTCGAGCGCGATCGAGCGCGACTCGCGCGCCTTGCGCAGCATCGCCCAGGCCAGCACCCCGTTGAGCACGGAAGCGATGACCGACAAGGCCATGCCCAGGCCCAGCTGCTGCAGCGGCTGCGGGTGCAGCAGACGGTCGACCGCGGTCCAGACGATGGCCACCGCGGCGACGCCGATCAGCCCGCCCTCGAAGCCGCTGGCGAAGTACTCCGCCTTGTGGTGGCCGTAGGGGTGCTCGGCGTCCGGCGGCTGGGCGGCGAGCGTGACCATCGCCAGCGCGAAGGTGGCGCCGGCCAGGTTGACGAGCGACTCGAGGGCATCGGACAGCAGGCCGACCGAATCGGTCAACCACCAGGCCGCGCCCTTGAGGGCGATCGTCGCGATGGCCACGACCACCGACAGCTTCAGGAAGCTCGAGACTTGCACGCGGCCATTGTCGTCGCGCCGTGCCGGCACGGAGGGCCAAGAGGCCGGCGCCGCCGGGCTTGGCTAACATGAGACCCCATCCACCCGACGGAGCGCTGCCATGAACCTCTGCAAACCCGCCCTGGTCTGGGCCATCGCCGCCAGCATGGGCGCAGTCAGCCTGCCGCGGCTGGCCCTGGCCGACACCATCGCGACCGGCGAGGTCGCGCTCGCCGAGGGCGTGACCACGACGAGCGCTGCCGAGGCACGCCAGATCGTCAACGACACGCTGTCGCGCACCGATGTCGTCGCCGCGCTGAAGGCGCAGGGGGTCGACCCGGTGGCGGCGCAGGCGCGCGTGGCCGCGCTGACCGACGACCAGGCTCTGGCGCTCGCGCACCAGATCGAGACCGCTCCGGCCGGCGCCGACGGCGTGCTGGGCACGATCGTGTTCCTGTTCGTGCTGCTGCTCGTGACCGACATCCTGGGCTTCACCAAGATCTTCCCGTTCACGCGCTCGGTCCGTTGAGGCCGGGGCGGCGCCGGTGGCTGGCCGCGGCGGCCGGTGCGGCAGCGGCCGCCGCGGGCGCCGGCTGCGCAGCGCCGCCGATGGCAACGTCGCTGCGACACGCCCCGCCGTCCGGGCTGCCGGCACGGGCGTGGCTGGCGGACACGCCGTTCTTCCCCGATGGCGACACCTTGTGCGGGCCGGCGGTGCTGGCGTCGCTGCTGGTCGCCGCCGGCGCGCCGGTCGACCCGCAGGCGCTGCGGCCGCAGATCTACCTGCCGGGCCGGCGCGGCACGCTGCAGCTCGAGATGCTCGCCGGCGCCAGGCGCCATGGCCGGCTGGCCGTCACGCTGGCGCCGCGGCTCGGCGATGTGCTGCAGGAGGTCGCCGCCGGCCGGCCGGTCGGCGTGCTCGTCAACCTGTCGCTGCCGTGGTGGCCGCGCTGGCACTACGCGGTG
>CAZQPN010000067.1:0-10075 GCA_964595215.1 uncultured Rubrivivax sp.
GTCGCGCGTGAGCACGCGCTTGACGGCGATCTCGGCGAAGGTGTTCCACTGGCCGCCGGCGCGCGCGTCGCTGTTGTCGAACACCAGCTCGACGCTGGCGCGGCCGGCCGGCTTGCGATGGCCCGAGCCGTTGAAGATCACGTCCTGCATGGACTCGCCGCGCAGCTCGCTGGCCCGGCTCTCGCCCAGCACCCAGCGCACGGCGTCCATGATGTTGGACTTGCCGCAGCCGTTGGGGCCGACGACGCCGACGCGCTGGCCCGGCAGGTGGAAGGTCGTCGGTTCGGCGAAGGACTTGAAGCCGGAGAGCTTGATCTGGTTCAGGCGCATCGGCCGGGCGCGGTCAGGATGACCGCAAGTTCTTGATTCAACAAGGAAAAAGCGCCCCGAAGCGGAGCGCCTGAGAGGTCGGATGATAGCATCGCGACCCTTTACCGCCCCCGCCTGCCGGCCCCCGCCACGATGCCCCGCACGACCGCCCGCCCGACCACCGAGAAAGCCGCGAGCGCGAGCGCCCGGGCCAGCGGACGCCAGGCGGCCACGCCGCTGAACCGGCGCCGCGCACAAGGCGCAGCCGGCAGCGCGGACCGGACGGCCTGACCATGGCCCGCGGCGACGCCGGCGCGTCCGCGGCGCCCGGCACCCACTGGGTTGCCGTGGTCGCCGCCACCGCGGCGGGGCTGGCGATCGCGCTCAACGTCGGCAAGGTGCCGGTGGCGCTGCCCGCGCTGCGCGCCGAGCTCGACCTGAGCCTGGTGCAGGCCGGCTGGGTGTCCTCGACGCTGACGGCGGTGGCGATCTGCAGCGCCGCGCTCGTCGGCATGTGGGTCGGCCGGCTGGGGGCGCTGCGCATGGTGCTGGCCGGGCTGGTGGTGTGCGCCGCTGCGTCGCTGGCGGCACTGGCGGCGCCGGGCTTCGGCGCGCTGCTGGTGTCGCGCCTGTTCGAGGGTCTCGGCTTCATGGTCGTGGCCGTGGCCTGCCCGGCCCTGGTGACCGCCGCCACGCAGCCGGCCGACCGCCGCTTCGCGCTCGGCCTGTGGAGCAGCTACATGCCCGCGGGGGCCAGCCTCGCGATGGCCGGCGCGCCCTGGCTGCTGCCGCGAACCGGCTGGCAGGGGCTGTGGGTCGCGACGTCGGCGGCCCTGCTGCTGGCGGCGCTGGCGCTGTGGCTGCAACGCGATCGCTTCGGCCCGGGCGCACGGCCCGGCCATGTCGCGGGCGGCGCCGACGGCGCCACCTCGTTTCTCGGGCCGGTGCGGGCCGCGCTCGCGCAGCCGTTGCCGTGGCTGCTCGCGCTCGGCTTCGGCATGTGGGCAACGCAGCACTTCGCCCTCATCGTCTGGATGCCGACCTACCTGCAGGAGGCGCGCGGCGTGGCACCCGGGCCGGTCGCGCTGCTCACCGGCGCGATGCTGGTCGCCTGCGTGCCAGGCAACCTGCTCGGCGGCTGGCTGATCCAGCGCGGCATGCGCCGTGGCCCGCTGCTCGCCGGCGCGCAGCTGCTCGCCGGTGTCGGCGCGCTCGGCTACTCGGCCGAGGCGCTGCCCGATCCGCTGCGCTACGCGCTGGCGGTCTTCGTCTCCTTCGCCGGCGGCGTGATCCCGGCCGCGGTGATGGCGTCCTCGACCGTGCTGGCCCGCACGCCGCAGCAGATCGGCACGCTGCAGGGCCTGTACATGCAGGGCGCGCAGATCGGGCAGTTCGTCGGCACGCCGCTGATCGCCGCCGTCGTCGCCGCCGCCGGCAGCTGGCGGCACGCGCTGTGGGTGACCGGGCTGGCGGCGCTGATCGGCGTCGCGCTCGGGCTGGCCGTCGGGCGGCTGGAGCGCGGGCTCGAGCGCGAGCCGCACACGGAGGCCGGATGAGCACCGGCGACCGACCCGCCTACCAGAAGTTCGCGGTCGACAACCGGCCGAGCGCGATCGACGGCCTGGGGGTCTTCGCCGCCGAGCCGATCCCGGCCCGGCGCAAGATCGGCGAGATCCGCGGCGAGGCGATCGACGTCGCAGAGGCGCGCCGCCGCGCGGCAGGTGCCGAGCGCATCATGATCGTCGAGCTGTCGGCGCAGCGTGCGATCGACTTCAGCCGCTCTCACGATCCGATGCGCTACACGAACCACAGCTGCGCGCCGAACGCGCGGCTGGACATCCGCAACGGCCGCGTCGAGTTCTACGCGCTGCGTGCCATCGCCGTAGGCGAGGAGCTCACGGTCGACTACGGCGAGACCCACCACCAGGGACGGTTGACCTGCCGCTGCGGCGCGCCGGCCTGCGTCGGCCGGCTCTGACGCAGCGCCGCGGCGGGACTCGGGCAGCCGCCGATCAGCCGCCTGCGAACCCCGCAGTTCCTGCTTTCGCCAGGCCCACGACGGGCCCAGAATCGACAGCGATCCGTGACTCGGGCCCTGGCCCGCACGGCTCGGGGGCCCCGCCAGGACGCCTTCGTTTCCTGCGCGTCGCCGGCGCCCGAGGGATGCACCGATAGCACTCCGGGACCGGCGGCCCGCACCTTTATCGCCCGCGTGGCCACCCCTTCAAACTCCGCCGTCCGGCGCCGAAGACCACGCATGTCTTCGCCTGCGAGCACCGCTGCACCGTCCTGCTTCTGGCGGCCCGTGCCGGCAAGCGGACAGCTCGCAGGGAGTCACCAGCCCGTGCCGTCCGCCGTGCCCGCCCGCCCGCCCCAGCGTCCGGCCGCGTCTGCCACCGCGACGGCGGCGCAGCTCCGCCACCACGAACAGCAGGTCAGGCGCGATTTGACACCGTTGTTGCGGCGCCGGGCCGGCGCCGCCGCCCTCAAGCCCGCCGGAACGCAGGCCGATAACCAGCCATCAGCCACACGTCGCCACTCCCGAGCCCCATGTTCAGCACCTCGTTCGCGGCCAACCCTGCCCACCCCCTCGCGTTCGCCAATGCCTACCGGCAGGTCGGGGTCCAATCCGAGGTCGGCAACGCCTCGCCGCACCGACTAATCACCCTGCTCTTCGACGGCGTCGTCGAGGCTCTGGCAGAGGCCCGCGGCGCACTGCGCAGCGGCCAGATCGAGACCAAGTGCCGCGCCATCGGCCGCGCCGCCCGCATCGTCGACGAAGGCCTGCGCGGCGCGCTCGACCTGCGCGTTGGCGGCCCTCTGGCCGCCGACCTGAGCGCGCTGTACGGCTACCTGACGATGCGCCTGACACATGCCAACCTGCACAACGACGAAGCGGCTCTCGCCGAGTGCGAGCGCCTGATTCAACCGCTGCGCGAGGCCTGGCAGGCCATCGGGCCCCAGGCCGGTGCTCGATGAACGCACCGACGCATCCCCAGAACGCGGACGCCCCCTCCATGGACACCCGACTCCTGAGCTATTACGAAGCCATCGAGCAGGCCAGCGCCGACATGCTCAACGCCGCCAAGGCCGGCGACTGGGACCAGGTCGTCAAGCTCGAGGGCGCCTGCGTGCTGCTGATCAGCCAGCTCAAGCACGCCGCCAAGCAGGCGCCGCTCGATGTGGAGGCCGCCAAGGCCAAGTCCCGCATCATGCAGCGCATCCTCGTCAACGACGCGGAGATCCGCCATCTGGCCGAGCCGTGGCTCCAGGACCTGGACGACATGCTGGCCGGAAAGCGACAGATCCTGCACTGAGCGCGGAGCGCGGCGATGTTCCAGGACACGCAACCGGCCATGCTCGACGCCGATGGCGGCGAGGACCCATGGAGCGAGTTCCGCGTCTCGCACCCGGGCGAGGTGGTCGGCCTGATGCGGCGCCTGCGCGACGGCGAGCACGCCGTGAACCTCAACGCGCCGGACGGCCGCATGCTCAATACCGTGCTGTGGGCCCTCGACGAGTCCAGCCGGCGGCTGAACTTCTCGCTCAACGGCGAGCCGCCCGAGCTGGCGGCGCTGACCGCGTCCGAGGAGGTCGTCGCCGTCGCCTACCTCGACAGCGTGAAGCTGCAGTTCGACCTGTCCGGCCTGGTCGTCGTCCGGTCGGCACGGTCGTCCGCGTTGCAGGCCGCCCTGCCCGACGTCGTCTACCGCTTCCAGCGCCGCCAGGCCTTCCGCGTGCGGCCGCTTGCCAGCACGGCCCCGGTGGCCCGGCTACGCCACCCCTCCATGCCTGAGATGGCGCTCGAACTGCGCGTGCTCGACGTGAGCATCGGCGGCTGTGCCCTGCTCGTGCCGCCGGACGTGCCGCCGCTGCAGCCGGGCACCCGGCTGTCGTCTGTCGTGGTCTCGCTCGACCCCGACACCACCTTCGAGACCGCGCTCCAGATGCAGCATGTGACGTCCATCCATCCGGACGAGCGCGGCGTGCGCATGGGCTGCGCCTGGGTGCGGCTGAGTCCGAGTGCCGAGCGCTCGCTGCAGCTGTACATCGACCAGACGCAGAAGCGGCGGCGCCTGCTGTCGCTGTCCTGAATCGCGCCGGTCCCGCCATGCCCCGCGCGCGCAACGGCTTCACGCTCGTCGAGCTGACCGTGGTGATGGCGGTTGCGGGCCTGCTGGCGGCGATCGCCTGGCCGAGCCTGCAAGGCCATCTGACACGCGCGCGGCGGGCCGACGCCACGGCCGCCCTGCAGCGGCTGGAGATCGCACAGGCCCGACACCATGCGCAGTTCGGTCGCTACACGGCCGACGCGCGCGCCCTTGGCGCGGCCGCCGGCCCGCGCAGCCCCGATGGCCACTACACCATCGCCCTGGCGGTCGGCCCGGGCGAGACCTACACGGCGGTCGCCAGCGCGGCTCCCGGCGGACCGCAGGCGCACGACGACGACTGCCCCGAGATCATGCTGCGTGTCGAGCTGGGCTTTGCACAGCGCGGCCCGCGACCCGACTGCTGGACGCGCTGAGCTACCGCCGATGCCTCAACGCGGACTGACCCTCGTCGAGCTCGTCGTCGCGATGGCCGTGCTGGCCGTGCTGGCCACGCTGGCGCTGCCGAGCTTTGGCTCGCTGCTCGAGCGCCACCGGCTGAACGCGGCCGCCGAGACACTGGCGCTGGACCTCTCGGAGGCGCGCTTCCAGTCGGCGCAGACGGGCCGGACGCTGCACGTCGTCTTCCGCCCCGGCCGTGACTGGTGCTGGGCGGTGGCACGCACACCGGGCTGCGACTGCCGCGGCGCTGCACCGGCCTGCGCGCTGAAGACCGTGCGCGCCAACGAGCTGCCGGGCGTCGAGCTGACGCGCGCGCAGGACGCGCATTTCGACCCGGGCGTCGATGCCGGCGCGCCGGCGCAGCGCCGCGAGGTCGTGCTGCGCTCGCGCGGCGCCGCCGACGAACTGCGCGTGCAGCTGTCGCCGCTCGGCCGCGCGCGCGTGTGCAGCACGACCGGCCTGCGCGGCGTCGTGGCCTGCTGAGCGACGCCGGCGCGCGAGCGCGAGCGCCCGCGCCCCGGCGCGGGTTCAGAAACGGGTGGCCACGATGAGCGCCACCGTGACGGCGCACATCACCGCGTTGGCGCAGTTCACCCACATGGCGCGGCTGACGCGCTGCCCGTCCATCTCATACAGCCAGGCCGCCATCGTGAGGTTGGCGCCCAGCCAGGTGCACCAGGTCCACAGCGAGTGCTGGCCGGCGTCGCCACTTTGATGAATGGCCCAGATCGTGGGGAGGTAGGCGAGCAGGCGCACCGAACTGAAGAACGCGAAGCTCCAGGTCAGCACCAGGAGATAGGTTTGGCGGCGTGCCACGCGCGGGATGGTCAAGCTGGTCATCGGTTTGCCTCTGCCGGGCCCGGGCGCCATCCGGGTTCGATCCGGTCAAGGGTCGACGGCCGCCGTCCGCGCACGACCAGGAAGCCGGCGCCGAAGCGCAGCCCCGGGCGCCGACGCGGCGACCAGCGCCGGCCGAGCCGCGCACGCAGCGCATCGCGTCGCGCCGGCGCCAGGGTGCGCACGTACTGACCGGCCGGACCGATGCCGGCGTCGAGCGCCGACCAGATCTCGTCGACGTCGTCGAAACGCATCTCGAGATCGATCGTGCCCTCGACCACGCGCTCGAAGCCTGCGGCCTGCCACAGCGTCCCGAGCGCCCCCGGCACGACGCAGTGGCTGCGACCGTGCCCCACCGGCGCATCGACGTCGACGGCCCGCGCCTCGTCCCAGAACTCGCGGATCAGCTCGAAGCGCCGGTCGTCCCAGGTCGCCGCGGCAGCGACACCGCCGGCACGCAGCACGCGCCGCGTCTCGGCGACCACGCGCGCCGGGTCGGGCACGAGCATCAGCAGCAACATCGACAGCGCCGCGTCGAAGCTCGCGTCGGGCAAGGGCAGCGCTGCCGCGTCGCCCTGCAGGAAGCGGCAGCGCGGCGACGGCCAGGCCGCCCGGCAGGCGTTCAGGTAGCCGGCATCGAGGTCGACGCCGGTGAGCGACGCGCGTGGCAAGCGGATGGCCAGCGCGCCGCACAGCGCACCGGTGCCGCAGCCGAGGTCGAGCACCTCGGCCGCATCGCCGGGGTCCGCGAAGCCGACGAAGGCCGGTGCGGCGGCGCGGCTCCAGCGCCCGATGAGCCGTTCGTAGGCCTGCACCGTATCGACCACCATCGCCGGGCCCGCCTCAGGAGTCGACCGTGATGCGCGCGGCGCGGATCAGCGGCTGCCAGACGGCGGCCTCGCGCGTGACGCGTTCGGCCATCTGGCCCGGTTCACCGGCGTGCGGGCGAATCGCCAGCCCCGCGAACGTCGATGCCAGAGCGGGGTCGGCGCAGGCGCGCCGGATCTCGGCCGCGAGGCCGTCGACGGCCGCCGCCGGCGTACCGGCAGGCGCGAAGAAGCCGAACCACTCGCGCAGGACGACGTCGGTGAAACCCTGCTCGGCGAAGGTCGGCAGCGACGGAGTGAACTCGCTGCGCTCGCCGCCCGAACTCGCGAGCAACCGCAATGCGCCTTTCGCCGCGTGCGGCCGCAGCAGCCCCTCGGGCAGCACCGTTGCGCTGAGCCGGCCACCGATCAGGTCGTTGATCACCGGCGGTCCGCCGGCGTAGGGCACGTGGGTCCAGGCGACGCCCGCGCGCCGCGCCAGGAGGGTGCCGAGCACGTGCGGGGGCGTGCCCACGCCCGGCGAACCGAAGCTCGGCTGTGCGTCCGGCGCGCGCGCCCAGTCGATGAAGGCGCGCAGCGTGTCGGCCGAGGCCGGCACCGCCGGGCCCACCGCGAGCGCCAGCGCGAGCTCGGCCGCGGTCGACACCGGCAACAGGTCGGTGCCCGCGTCGTAGCCGGGCTGGGCGTAGATCGCCGGATACATGGTCGCCACGGCACCTGGCGCGAGCAGCAACGTCGTGCCGGCGGTACCGGCCTGGCGCAGCTCTTGAATCGCCAGCCGACCGGCCGCGCCAGTGCGGTTGTCGACCACCACCGTGCGGCCGCCGGCAGCCAGACGCTCGGCGATGCGGCGTGCGACGACGTCGGGCACGCTGCCCGGCGACGAGCCGACCAGCACACGCAGCGGCGACTGCGCCAGGCTGCGGCCGGCGGCCAGGCCGAGTGCCGCGCCGGCGGCGGCAGCGACGATCCGGCGACGCTGGATGGAAAGTCGGGACATGGGGGACTCCTCGGTGGCGGTGGGGCGACGCATCGGGTGCGACGGCGCGATTGGCGCATTTGCGCGCCGTGCTGGGAAGATCCAGAATGAATCATGGCGATGCACGAGATGCATCGCTTGGCTGGCCGGGGGGGTGTCGGTGCGTCTGGCGCAGATCGAGCAGTTCATCGCGATCGTCGAGGCGGGCAGCATCCGCGGCGCGGCGCGGCAGCTCGGGATGTCGCAACCCGCGCTCACGCGGGGGCTGCAGCAGCTTGAGCAAGATCTCGGCGTGCAACTGCTGCAGCGCACCGTGCGCGGCATCGCGCTGAGCCCGGTCGGCGCGGCCTTCCTGGCCCGGGCGCGGGTCGCCGACGCGGAGATGCGCAAGGCGGCCGAGGAGGCGCGCGGCCGGGCGGCCCAGGGAGGCCAGCTGCTCACGCTGGCGGTCTCGCCGGTCGGTGCGTCGCTGGTGTTGCCCGAGCTGTTCGCGTCGCTGCGGGCCCGGCAACCGGGTGCACGGCTGCGCGTGATGGAGATCGCACCGAGCGCGGTGCTGCCGCTCGTGCGCGACGAGGTCGCCGACATCGGCATCTCGCAGCGCACGCGCGTCGGCCTCGACGCCGGACTGCGATTCCGACCGCTGTTCGAGGTGCAGATGCGAGTCGCGGCGCGGCCGGGTCACCCCGCCTGCGGCGCGCGCACGCTGGCCGAGCTGGCCGGTGCGGCGTGGCTGGCGATGACCGTGCCTGGCAGCACCGAGGACATCGTCAGCCTGTCGTACCGCCAGCTCGGGCTGACGCCGCCCGAGCCGGTCGCGCACTGCGGCTCCTACTCGGTATCGATCGAGATGGTCGCCGAAACCGAGCTCGTCACCGTGCTGCCCCCGAACGTCCTGCGCGGGTGGATCCGCGCCGGGCGCCTGGTCGAGATCCCTCTGCAGGAGCCGGTGCTGCCGCTGGTGGTCGGCAGCTACACGCGCATGGACACGCCGCCGACGCCGGTGGCGCGCGTCGCCTCGCAGCTGATCGGCCAGATCGCACGCCGCCGCAACGCCGACGAGTGGCTGCGCCGCAACGTGCCGCTCGCACTCTGAGCGGGCCACGCCGGGGCCGCGGCCCGGGCACCACGCCGGCAACAGCGGTCGAGAACCGCCGGTGCGCTGGGCTCGGCCGCCCGGACAGTCGCAGCGGTCCTCCCCGCACCTCGGCGGCCAGGCCGCGTCAGACCTGCATGCTCATGATTTCCGTATAGGCCTGCACCAGCCGGTTGCGCACGCTCACGGCCGCGGTGAAGCCGAGCTTGGCCTTCTCGCCGGCGATCATCACCGACTCCAACGAGACCGCCGGGTTCTCCATCGAGAATTCGCGCTGCAGCCGCGTGGACTCGTTCTGCGCCGCGCTGACCGACTTCAGCGCCTGCGCCATCGCGTCCTTGAAGTCCGCCCCTGCGACCGCCGGCGCACCCTGGCGCGCCACCTGCGGCAGGCCGTCGGTGCGCAGCCCGGCACGGGCGACGGCCTGCTGGAAGTCGAACGGCTTGAGCTTCAGGTCCATGGCGATGATCCCCTCGGCATGACGACCGTCGTCACGCCGGCGTGGCAGGCGCAGCGGATGCGCCGATGGATCCGGACTGTATCGACCCCCCTCGGCAACGACGGCGCGAACTGAAGCGCGATTGCTCCCTTTCTTGGGCCAACGTCGGCCGCGGGCGGCCAGAACAATCGGTGTCACCTCGAGCCACCCCGCCTGCCCCTGCCCGCGCCTTCATGGACAACGCCGTCGCCACCACTGCCCACGCCGCCCCCGGCGCCCCCGGCGCCCCGATGCTCGTTCCGGCCGACCGCGGGATCGGCGGTCGCCTGGCCGCCTTGCCGGGCGCGTCGAAGATCAAGCTCGCACTCGGCCTGGCCGCCCTCGTCGCTGTTCTCGTCGCCCTGGCGATGGCGACGCGGCAAGGGGAATATCGGCTTCTGTTCGCCAACCTGTCCGAGAAGGACGGCGGGCTGGTGATCGAGAAGCTGCAGCAGATGAGCGTGCCCTATCGCTTCGGCGAGGGCAGCGGCGCCATCCTGGTGCCGGCCGACAAGGTCTACGAACTGCGCATGAAACTGACCTCGGCCGGACTGCCCAAGGGCAGCACCGACGGCTACGAGACGCTGGACAACTCCTCGCCCTTCGGCGTCACCGCACGACGGGAGTCGATGAACCTGCAGCGCGCCCGCGAAGGCGAGCTGGTGCGCACGATCAAGACGCTGGACTCGGTGGCCGACGCCCGCGTGCACTTGGCGATGCCGAACCAGAACGGCTTCTTCCGCGAGCAGGAGAAGGCCTCGGCCTCGGTCGTGCTGACCCTGCACCCCGGCCGCACCCTGGACCGGGCGCAGATCGCCGGCATCGTGCACCTGGTGTCTCGCAGCGTGCCCGACCTGAAGCCCAGCGAGGTCAGCGTGATCGACAGCACCGGCGCGCTGCTGAACCCGCAGGAGACGGCCAACGGTCTGGACTCGATGCAGCTGGACTACCGCCGCAACATCGAGACGGCCGCCGTCCAGCGTGTGCTGGAGCTGCTGG
>CAZQPN010000068.1:0-10017 GCA_964595215.1 uncultured Rubrivivax sp.
GCAAGCTCGACCGCGTGCGCATGCTGCTGCTGACCAACTGCACCTTCGACGGCCTCGTCTACAACGTCGAGCGCGTGATGGAGGAGTGCCTGGCGATCAAGCCCGACCTCGTCTTCCTGTGGGACGAGGCCTGGTTCGGCTTCGCACGCTTTGGCCCGACCTACCGCCAGCGCACCGCGATGCACTGCGCCGGGCTGCTGCGCGAACGCTACCGCGACCCGGCCTACGCCGAGGCCTACGCGCTGTACCGCAAGGAGACCGCGGGGCTGAGCGACGAGCAGCTGCTCGACGCGCGGCTGATGCCGGACCCGGCCAGCGTGCGCGTGCGCGCCTACGCGACGCAGTCGACGCACAAGACGCTGACCGCGCTGCGCCAGGGATCGATGATCCACGTGCAGGACCAGGACTTCAAGGGCGAGGTAGAGCAGGCCTTCCATGAGGCCTACATGACGCACACGTCGACCTCGCCCAACTACCAGATCATTGCATCACTGGACATCGGCCGGCGGCAGGTCGAGCTCGAGGGCTTCGAACTGGTGCAGAAGCAGGTCGAGGCCGCGATGGCGATCCGCAAGGCCGTGTCGGCGCATCCGCTGCTGCAGAAGTACTTCAAGGTGCTGACCGCGGGCGACATGATCCCGGCGGTCTACCGCGGCTCGGGCATCGAGTCCTACTGGGACCCGGACAAGGGTTGGAACAACACCTGGGAGGCCTGGGCGAGCGACGAGTTCGTGCTCGACGCCACGCGCGTGACGCTGGCGGTGTCGGGTACCGGGGTCGACGGCGACACCTTCAAGACCAAGGTCCTGATGGACAAGTACGGCATCCAGATCAACAAGACCTCGCGCAACACCGTGCTGCTGATGACGAACATCGGCACCACGCGCTCGTCGGTCGCCTACCTGATCGAGGTGCTGGTGCGCGTGGCGCGCGAGCTCGACTCCGACCTCGACGAGGCCAGCCCGATGGAGCGGCGCAACTTCGAGCGCCAGGTGCGCTCGCTGCGCGACGACCTGCCGCCGCTGCCGGACTTCTCGCGCTTCCACGCCGCCTTCCGCTGCCGAGACGGCAGCGACACGCCCGAAGGCGATCTGCGCAAGGCCTTCTTCATGGCCTACGACGAGAAGCTGTGCGAGTACTTCTCGCTGCACGACGAGAGCATGGACGCCGCGATCGACGGCGGTCGCGAACTCGTCTCGACCTCCTTCATCATTCCCTACCCCCCGGGATTCCCCATCCTCGTGCCGGGCCAGGTCATCTCCAAGGAGATCCTCGACTTCATGCGCGCGCTGGACGTCAAGGAGATCCACGGCTACCGCGCCGACCTCGGCCTGCGCGTGTTCACCCAGGCGGCGCTGGACGCCAGCCTGCCGGCGCCGTCGCGGCGCCCGAAGCTCGCCGCCGCGGCCTGATCGCGGCCACCCTCGACGACGCAAAGGACCGACCATGGCCAGCAGCAAGACCCTGAAGAACATCTCCGAGATCCGACGCTACTTCCACCGCAACGAGGAGCCGATCTACTTCGTAAGCGCGACCAACTTCAACCTGCTGGGCATCGACGAGTGGTGCCGCAACTTCAAGTACATCAGCCACATCGACTGCTACGACGGCCAGCACCCCAACACGTTCACGCCGTCCGAGCAGCCGCACGCCGAGTTCACGTCGATCGAGGACATCAACAACTACCTGCTGCAGCACAAGGATGTCATCGACTTCATCAACCGGCGCGGTGGCAAGCCCAGACTCGTGTTCCTGATGTTCGACGAGCAGACCGAGCGGCTGTGCAAGGAGCAGGGCTGGGAGGTCTGGTTCCCGAAGGCCGCGCTGCGCACGCGCGTTGACAACAAGATCGAGACCGTGCGCATCGGCAACAAGGCCGGCGTGCCCAGCGTGCCCAACGTGCTGTCGGAGATCACGGGCTACGAGCAGCTGACCGAGGTGGCGACCCAGGCCAGGCTCGGCAGCGACCTGGTGCTGCAGTCGGCCTTCGGCGACTCCGGCCACACGACCTTCTTCATCAAGAGCGCCGCCGACTTCCGCCGCCACCAGCACGAGATCATCGGCCAGGGCGAGATCAAGGTGATGAAGCGCATCAACTGCCGAGGCTCGGCGATCGAGGCCTGCGTGACCAAGAAGGGCACCATCGTCGGTCCGCTGATGACGGAGTTGGTGGGCTTCTCCGAGCTGACGCCCTACCGTGGCGGCTGGTGCGGCAACGAGATCTACGCCGGCGCCTTCACCGGCAAGCTGCGCGAGAAGGCCACCGAGTACACGCGGCTGTTCGGCGAGCAGCTGCGCAAGGAGGGCTACCGCGGCTACTTCGAGCTCGACTTCCTGATCGACCAGAAGGGCAAGGACCTGTACCTGGGCGAGCTGAACCCGCGCATCACCGGCGCCAGCTCGATGACCAACCACGCCGCGTTCGCGCACGCCGACGCGCCGCTGTTCCTGTTCCACCTGCTCGAGTTCTCGGGCGTGCGATTCGACTTCGACATCGACGCGCTGAACGCGCGCTGGGCCGAGAAGGACAACATCGACTCCTGGTGCCAGATGGTGGTCAAGCACACGCCCGACACGGTGGACCTGATCGACGAGGCGCCGCGCAGCGGCATCTGGCGCATGAACGACGACGGCACGATCGCCTACTCGCGCTTCGATTACCACCGGCGTGCCGTCGAGAGCGAGCGCGAGGCCTTCTTCCTGCGCATCATGGGCAAGGGAGACTACCGCTACGAAGGCGCCGACCTCGGCATCCTGGTGCTGCGCGGGCGCGCGATGGACGACCGCTTCCAGCTCCAGCCGCGCACGCGCAAGTGGATCAAGGCGATCCGCGCGCAGTACAAGGCGGTGCCGCTGACCGCACCGGCGCCGGCCGAGGTGATGGCCGAGCACACCTTCAAGATCATGTGAAGGGGATGCCGCCCGGCCGACCATGCAACTGCGCTTCCACGCGATCGCCGACGACGCGACCGAGCGCGGCTGGCAGCGCCTGTTCGAGCGCCTGTGGCCGGCCTACCAGCGCTGGTACCTGAGCGAGGGCGTGACCGCGCGGCCGACCTACGCCGAATGCCGGCGGGCGCTGCAGCGGCACATGCCGGCGTTCGTCCCGGACTGGGAGCGGCTGGTCGACCTGGCCGGCGGGGGCGACCTCGCCGCGCGCTTCCTCAGCCTGTACGGCCCGCCCGCCTACCTCGGCGCCTGCTCGCAGGCCGTCTGGCCGGGCGCCGAGCCGCTGCTGGTGCGCAACTACGACTACACGCCGCGCGCCTTCGACGCCGTGTGCCTGCACACGCGCTGGGCCGGCCGCACGGTGATGGGCACCAGCGACTGCCTGGTCGGGCTGGTCGACGGCCTCAACGACGCCGGGCTGGCGCTGTCGCTGACCTTCGGCGGCCGGCGCGACGTCGGCCCCGGCTTCGGCGTGCCGATGATCCTGCGCTACGTGCTGCAGACCTGCGACACCACCGTCGAGGCCGCGCGCGCACTGGCCCGCCTGCCCAGCCACATGGCCTACAACGTGACCGTCGTCGACGCGCGGCGCGAGGTCCGCACGGCCCACCTGACGCCGGGCACCGCGACCGTGATCAGCCACAGCCCGGTGGCCACCAACCACCAGTCGCGCGTCGATTCGGCGGACCATGCGCACATCACGACGACGGTCGAGCGCGAGCGCTACCTGCTGCAGCGGCTGATGCTGCACGAGGATGCGCCGGAGCAGTTCGTCGGCCACTTCCTGCGCCCGCCGCTGTACTCGCTGGCCTTCGACCGCGGCTTCGGCACCCTGTTCACCGCCGCTTACCGCCCGCTGGAGCGCCGCCTGACCTACCACTGGCCGCACTACCACTGGGACTTTCGGCTGGACACCTTCACGCCCGGCGCGCGCGACGTCAGCTACCCGGTCGCGCGCCCGTCCCGCCTGCCCGCCCATTGATCGCCCCCACCGCCATGCCCCGCATCGCCCTCGTGCACGCCCTCGAAGCCTCGATCGCCCCGATCAACGACGCGCTGCGCCGCGACTGGCCCGAGGCGCTGCGCATGAACCTGCTCGACGACAGCCTGTCGGCCGACCTCGCCCGCACGGCTGGCCTGGACGACGTGATGACGGCGCGCTTCGTGGCGCTGGCCGACTATGCCGTCGGCACCGGCGCGCAGGCGGTGCTGTTCACCTGCTCGGCCTTCGGCCCGTGCATCGATGCCGTCGCCGCGCGTCACCCGGCGATCCCGGTGCTCAAGCCCAACGAGGCGATGGTCGACGAGGCGGCGGCGCTCGGCGTGCCGATCGGGCTGGTCGCCACCTTCGGGCCGACGCTGCAGTCGATGCCGGCCGAGTTCCCGCCCGGGACCGTGCTGCACACCGCGCTGGCCGACGGCGCACTCGCCGCGCTGCAGCGCGGCGACGCCGACCTGCACGACGCGCTGGCCGCCGACGCCGCCGCCGGGCTGGCGGCGCGCGGCTGCCGCGCCATCGCGCTGGCCCAGTTCAGCCTCGCGCGTGCGCGCACGGCGGTGACCGCGCGCACCGGCCTGCCGGTCCTGACGACGGTCGACTCGGCCGTACGCCGGCTGCGGGAGCGCATCGGGGCGGCGTGACGGACACGCGTCCGCGCGCCGGTTTGGGCGCGCTCGGCGCGTCCGATCCCGCGGTTCAGGCCTTCTTGGCGTAGGCGCTGCACCAGCCCTTGCCGGCCACCTGCTTGCCCGGAAACAACGCACACGCGGCGGCGGCGTCGTCGGCCTTGCCCAGGAACAGCGCGCATTTGCCGCAGGCCTGGCCCGCGGTATAGGACTTGTACTTGGTCTTGTCGGCGCGGGCAGCGTCGGCGACGTAGCCGAGCGCCGCCGCCTGCGCGCTCTTCTCGTCGACGAGCGCGGCCTGCGAGAACGCCTGCGTGCCGAGGGCGAGGCCGCCGGCGGCGACCGGCAGCAACTGGATGAACTGGCGACGTGATGTCATGGAATGCTCCTGCGTGCAGTGGTGAAGTACTCCGACAACGGTTGCGGCGACACGCATGCGCGTGCCGCCGCTGTCACGGTCGGCATCGTGGCAAGTCCTTGGGTGGCCTCGGTCGGTCCGGCCGAGGTCGAGGCGGGTCCGCTCACGCCCCCCTGCCGACGTCGAAGTAGCGCCGGCTGGTCGCCAGCATCCGATCGGCCACGCGACGCAGGCCGTCGGCATCGCTGTCGATGCCGGCCACGCGCAGCATCGCCAACCGCAGCGCGTCGGCGAAGCGCTCGGTGTAGGCGTCGGCGCGCGACGGCCCCCGCGAGGCGCAGCTTGCCCAGCACGCGGGTGTTGGCCTCGCACACCAGCAGGATGACGCCGGCCATCGGCGTGGCCACCTGCAGGCCGATGATGCCGTATTAGCCGTCACGCCGGCCAGGATCGCGATGAAGGCGCCCGTCAGCCCCGCGGGCGACGATGTTGGGCCGCCACTGTTGGCGGGCGTACACACCGGCCTTGCGAGCCTCGAGCAGGGCGATCACGCGAACGCCTCCTTCCAGGCGGCACGGACACGCGCAAAGTCCGCATCGAGCGCCATCCAGGCCGACACCTCGTCCCGCGTCGACAGCGGATCGGTGGCCCCGGACGCCAGCGCCGACACCGCCGCGCCCCGCGCCGCGAAGGCGACGCAGTTGCTGTAGCCATGGTCCGGAACGGCGAGCGCCTCGCCGCCGAACGCGTGCCGGATGCGATCCAGCACCTTCGTGCGCCGCTCGGTTTCGCAAAGCAGGTTCATCACCAGCACGCCCCGCGGCGCGAGCGCCCGCGCGCAATCGCCGAAGAAGCGCTGGGTGCTCAGGCTGCGCGGCAGGCCCCAGGCGTCGTAGCCATCGACCAGGAGCACGTCGAGCCCCGTGGCCTGGCGCACGTAGGACGCGCCGTCGCACTCGAGGACCTGCAGCCGCTCGTCATCGCCGGGCACCAGGAACGCGTCGCGCAGCGCGATGACGTGCGGGTTGCACTCGGCCACCTCGATGCGGGCCTGCGGCAGGTGCCGATGGCAGAAACGCACCAGGGACCCGCCCCCGAGGCCGATCATGCCGATGCGCGCCGGCCGTGGGTCGATCAGCGCGAAGGCCATCATCAGCCGCGTGTATTCGAGTTCCAGACGGTCGGGCTCGTGCAGGTCGACGCGGCTCTGGACGGCGCAGATGCTGAAGTGCAGGGCCCGGCGGCCACCGGCCTCGTAGACGAAGGGCCGCACGTGCGCATCGCGAGAGAGCGTCGCAGCGTCGCCCGCATCACCGGCGAGGTCGATCATCGCTCCCTCCTCAGCCGCAGACAGGACTGCAAGAGGCCCGACACGGCGAGCAGCGCCCTGTCACTGCCGTCGAACGGCACGCACCGCAGTCCCCACTCCGGGTTGGCGGTGCAGGCGTGGTGCAGGTCGGGCGCCTGCCGGGCCGCGAAGCACGCGGCGTCGAACCAGGACAGCACGCCACCCAGCCACCCGGAGTCGGCACGCGGCTGCCGCAGTGCCGGAGCCACCAGCCGCACCTCGGGTCCGTGCTGCCACAGGGCGGCGCAGACTTGCGGCTCCCTGGCGCCGGGCGGCACGCATTCGACGAGCTTCAGACGGACTGGCGGGGGAGGCACGGAGCAGGACTTGTATGTGTCTTACATGTGTATTGCATTATCATTTCATTCTAACCAAGACAGGCCGATGGAACTGAAAACCGCCCGCCTCACCGTGCTGATCGACCCGGCAAAAAAGAAGGCCTTCGAGCAGCTCTGTGCCCAGCAGGACGTGACGCCCTCGCAGGTCGTTCGCCAGTTGATCCGCGACTATTTGCGCCAACACGGCGCCAGCTGGCACCCCAGCGGCGCCGACGACGCCGAGTCCCTGTAGTCACACTGAGGCGGCTTGGGCGGCCCAGGATCGCCCCGCCGGACCGCGGTCCGGCGACGTCGACCCGAACCGGGCTGCCACCGATTGCGCCAACGGCTCGGCGCCTCACGCCGTCCGGGCAACGACGTCTAGGGCAGGAAGCCGCGCTCGGCCAGCAGCGCCCGCAGCGCCTGCGAATCCTCGCGGAAACGCGCCGGCGCGTATTTCAGGTCGCTCGTGTAGAACTGCGCGAGCGTGCGGATGCCGTGTGCGGCGAACTCGGCCGCGACCTCCGGGCCCATGCTCAGGTAACGCTGCCATCCGCGCTGTTCGCGCTCGCCGAACAGGGCGTCGATCGCCTCGCCATCGGGCCGCTGGTAGCGCTCGTCGTGGCACCACGCGGCCATCGGCAGGCGGTCGCGTGCCGCGGGCGCCTCGGCCGGCCAACCGACCACCAGGCTCGTCACCGGCAGGCAGTTCGGCGGCAGTTCCAGGAAGTCGGCGATCTCGCGCATCGCGTGCAGCGTCGTGCCCATGTAGCAGATGCCCAGGCCGTGCGACTCGAGCGCCAGCGCGGTGGTCTGCGCCACGATGATGGCGTCGAACGCCGCCACGTGGTACGAGATCAGGTTGTCGAAGTTCAGCCGCGCGCCGCGACGCGCCAGCCACTGGCGCGTGCGCCAGGTGTCGGCGCAGAAGGTCAGCACCACGGGCGCCTGCAGCACCATCGGCTGTCCGCCGTGCAGTTCGCACAGGTGCCGCTTGCGGTCGATGTCGCGCGTGCGCACGACCGACACCATGTTCAGGTTGCCCGACGACGACGCACCGCCGAAGGCATCGGCCATGCACTCGTCGAGCAGCGCCGGGTCGACCGGGCGGTCCTGGTAGGCGCGGATCGACCGGTGGCCGCGCAGCAGCCGGGCCATCGTGGCGGCGTCGGCCGGCAGGCCGGCGGCTCGGGTGGGGGTCGGCGATTCAAGGGTCATGGTGGCTCCTGCCGTCGCGCGCGATCATGCCATCGGCACTTTCGCGCCGAGCGCGCACCACCGCTGCTACACTGGACACGTCAGGAGAGAGCCCCATGATCGGGGCCGCCGAAGGCGCAGAGCCATGGCTCGAACGCTCAGGCAAAAGGACTGACCCAATACCTCACTGGAGAGAGGTGTGCCTTGCGCGCACCCACCGAAGGGGCAAGGGCCACCGGTTCGCTGGGCGGACGGGGTGGCACCGAATCTCTCAGGTAAAGCGGACAGCGAGGGCCACCGGTCCACCGTGCGCGGTGTGCCCGGATCTGCCCTTGACCGGAACCGCCATGACCGCCCTGCTCCAGACCCCGCTGCACGACCTGCACGTCCGCCTCGGCGCCCGCATGGTGCCGTTCGCCGGCTATGCGATGCCGGTGCAGTACAAGGCCGGCATCCTGGCCGAGCACCGTCACTGCCGCAGTGCCGCCGCGCTGTTCGACGTCTCGCACATGGGCCAGCTGCGGCTCGTCGGCCCGGACGCCGCCGCCGCGCTGGAGACCCTGGTGCCGGCGGACGTGGTCGACCTTGGGGTCAACCGGCAGCGCTACGCGCTGTTCACCAACGCCAGTGGCGGCATTCTCGACGACCTGATGGTCACGCGGCGCGAGCACGACCTGCTGCTGATCGTCAACGCCGCGTGCAAGAACGCCGACATCCGCCACCTGGACACTCAGATCGGCGGGCGCTGCACGGTCGTGCCGATGCCCGGGCATGCGCTGCTGGCGCTTCAGGGCCCGCAGGCCGCGATCGCACTGTCCCGGCTGAACCCGCACGTCGCCTGGCTGACCTTCATGACCGGCGACCACGTCACGCTTGCCGGCGCCGAGTGCTACGTCACGCGATCGGGCTACACCGGCGAGGACGGCTTCGAGATCTCCGCGCCGGCCGAGGCCGCCGTCGCCCTCGCCGAGGCGCTGCTGGCGCAGCCCGAGGTGGCGCCGGCCGGGCTGGGCGCGCGCGACACGCTGCGCCTCGAGGCCGGGCTGTGCCTGTACGGTCACGACATCACCGAGGCGACGAGCCCGGTCGAGGCGGGGCTGAGCTGGGCGATCCAGAAGGTGCGGCGCCCGGGCGGCGCGCGCGCCGGCGGCTATCCCGGGGCGGCCGTCATCGAGAGCCATCTGGCCGGCGCCGCGCCGAGCAGGCGCGTCGGCCTCGTCGCCCTGGAGCGCGTGCCGGTTCGCGAGGGCGCGCCCATCGTCGACGGGCACGGCCACCGCCTCGGCACCGTCACCAGCGGCACGCTGGCGCCGACCCTTGGCCAGCCGATCGCGATGGCCTACCTGCCGCGCGACCACGCCGGCGCCGGTCACGAGGTCTTCGCCGAGGTCCGCGGCAGGCGTGTACCGATGCGCGTGACGAGCATGCCCTTCAACCCCCATCGCTACTTCCGCGGCTGACCGCCGCCAACCACCGTTCCAGGAGCCACCCATGACGACCAAGTTCACCGCCGACCACGAGTGGATCAACATCGAAGACCACGAAGCCGCCGTCGTCGGCATCACGCTTCATGCGCAGGAGGCGCTCGGCGACGTCGTCTTCGTCGACTTGCCCGAGGTGGGCCGGACCTTCGCGAAGGGCGATGTCGCCGGCGTCGTCGAGTCGGTCAAGGCCGCGGCCGACCTCTACATGCCGGTCACCGGCGAGGTGGTCGAGGTCAACGAGGCGCTGCGCGCCGACCCGTCGCTGGCCAACACCGACCCGATGGGCAACGGCTGGTTCTTCAAGGTGCACGTCACCAGGATGGAAGAGTTCGACCAGCTGATGGACTCGCCAGCCTACGACGAGCTGCTGAAGACGCTCTGACCTGCCGCCGCGCCCGTCCGCCCCGCCCCACCGCCGAGAGCCCCATGCTGATGCCCGCCCTGTCCTCGCTCGCCGAGCTCGAGAACGCCACCGAGTTCGCACCGCGCCACGTCGGTCCCGATGCAGCCGACCAGGCGCACATGCTGTCGGTGATCGGTGCGGCCTCGCGCCGCGCGCTGATCGACGCGGTGATGCCTGCGGCCATCGCACGGACACGGCCGATGACGCTGCCCGCGCCGGTGGGCGAGGCGCAGGCGCTGGCCGAGCTGAAGGCGATCGCGGCGAAGAACCGGGTGCTCAGGAGCTTCATCGGCCAGGGCTACCACGGCACGCACACGCCGGGCGTCATCCTGCGC
>CAZQPN010000069.1:0-9988 GCA_964595215.1 uncultured Rubrivivax sp.
AAGAGCTTCGACGCCGGTGGGGCCGCTGCCTGCGTGATCGTCAAGCACGCCAACCCCTGCGGCGTGGCGGTCGGCGTCTCGCCGGCCGAGGCCTACGCCAAGGCCTTCCAGACCGACCCGACCTCGGCCTTCGGCGGCATCATCGCCTTCAACCGGCCGCTCGACGGCGCGGCGGCCGAGCAGGTCGCCAAGCAGTTCGTCGAGGTGCTGATCGCGCCGTCGTTCACGCCCGAGGCGCGCGCCGTCTTTGCCGGCAAGGTCAACGTGCGGCTGCTCGAGGTGCCGATGTCGGCCGAGATGAACGCGCTCGACTTCAAGCGCGTCGGCGGCGGCGTGCTGCTGCAGACGACCGACGACAAGAACGTCGCGCGCGCCGAGCTGCGCGTCGTGACCAGGCTCGCGCCGACGCCGGCGCAGATGGACGACCTGATGTTCGCCTGGAAGGTGGCCAAGTTCGTCAAGAGCAACGCCATCGTGTTCTGTGCCGGCGGCATGACGCTGGGTGTCGGCGCCGGCCAGATGAGCCGCATCGACAGTGCCCGCATCGCCTCCATCAAGGCCGCCAACGCCGGCCTGTCGCTGGCCGGCTCGGCGGTGGCCTCCGACGCCTTCTTCCCGTTCCGCGACGGCCTCGACGTCGTCGCCGACGCCGGCGCCACCTGCGTCGTCCAGCCGGGCGGCTCGGTGCGCGACGAGGAAGTCATCGCAGCAGCCGACGAACGCGGCATCGCGATGGTCTTCACCGGGACGCGACACTTCCGCCACTGAGACCGGGCGACGGCCGCGGCGCCTTCGCCGCTGGCGGCCGGCGCCGGTCCGCCCCGCCGCCGGACAACGCCCGGCCGGCGCTCAGCGCCCTGCGCGCACGGTCGCCAGGCCGGCCAGCGCACCGCCATCGACGTGGACATCGCTGCCCGTCACATAGGCCGACTCGTCGCTGGCCAGCAGCAGCGCGATCGCCGCCACCTCCGCGGGCGTACCGAAGCGCCGCAGCGGCGTGTCGGCGACGAAGGCCGCCATCGCGGCATCGCGCGCCGGTCCGGCCGGCCCGAGCATCGGCTCCCACATCGGGGTCAGGATCGCCGCCGGCAGGATCGCGTTGCAGCGGATCGGAAGCCGCTGCTCGGCGCAGTACAGCGCCACCGTCTTCGTGTGGTGGCGAACCGCCGCCTTGCTCGACGCGTAGGCGGCCGCGCCCGGGATGCCGACCACGCCGGAGCGTGACGACAGGTTGATGATCGAGCCGCCGGGCCCGCCCGTGCCGGCCGCGCGCGTGCGCCGCATCGCGCGCAGGCCGTGCTTGCAGCCGAGGAACACGCCGTCCAGGTTGGTCTGGTGGACGGCACGCCAGTCGGCCAGGCTGACATGCTCCGGGTCGTGCGGGGCGCCCGCTTCCAGCCCGGTCACGGCGGCGTTGTTCACCAGCACGTCGAGCTGGCCGTGGTCGTCGAGCACGGTGGCCAGGGTGCTGATCCACGCCAGTTCGTCGCGCACGTCCAGCAGCATCCACCGTGCCGCAGGGCCGAGGGCGGCGGCGCTGGCCCTTGCGGCGGCTTCGTCCACGTCGGTCACGACGACCTGTGCGCCCTCGTCGACGAAGGCGCCGGCGATCGCCGCACCGATGCCCCGCGCCGCGCCGGTGACGAGGGCGACCTTGCCTCGCAGCCGGTTCATCGCATGCGCTCCCAGGTGGTCTGGACGAAGCCGAAGTCCCATGACCGCGTGGCGGCGCGACGCCACCAGCGGTCGCCCGGCAGCGGCCCGAACAGCGGGCGCCCTTTGCCCAGCAGCACCGGCACGGTCGTCACCGTCATGGCATCGACGAGGTCCTCGGCGAGAAAGGCCTGCACCAGCAGGCCGCCGTCGACGTACAACCTGCGCCGGCCCAGCGCAGCCAGTTCGACCACCATCGCGGCGGGCGCGAGCCCGCTCACGCGCACCGTGTCGGCGAGTGCCGGCGGCACGGCCACGCCGCGCCGGCTCGCGACGGTCACCGGCAGCGCTCCATAAGGCCAGGGGTCGAATCGCAGCACCTGCTCGAAGCTCGCTCGGCCCATCACCAGCGCGTCGATGCCCGCGACAAAGGCCGCGTAGCCACAGTCCTCGCCCGCCGGCAGCGCCCGTTGGGCGGCCTCCAGCCAGTCGATCGACCCGTTCGCACGCGCGACGAAGCCGTCCAGGCTGGTCGCGATGAAGACCTCGCATCGAGGACGCACCACCGCGCTCACGAGGCCGGGTCCCACACCAGGGCCAGCGCGAGCAGCGCCAGCGTCACCGGCTCGTGCAGCGCGTCGCCGGCCGGCGGCCGCCACAGGCGGGGCGATCCACCGTTGAGTTCGATCGCGCCCACCGGGACGCCGCCCTGCCGCACCACGTAGCCGATCGGCGCGTCCAGCGTCAGCGGGCTTCCCTCGACCCGGTGCACCGACTGCAGCTCCAGCTCCATGCCGGCGCCGCGCAGGCGGCCGCGGCGCTCGCTGCGCGTGCCGGCCCCGGCGCCGACGAAGCCGCGGTCGGCCAGTTGCAGCGTCAGCGCCGAGCCGGGCCAGTCGCAGGCAAGCTCGAAGGGCTGCGCACGCCCGGCGATCACGCCGACCGACACGCCGGTCTCGCGCCCCTTGCAGCGGGCCTCGCTCTCGCGGCCGTCGGCCCAGCGCAGCGTGTAGCGTGCGGTGGCGCGCTGGCGTTCGACGAGGTCGAACCACGACAGGCGGGTGGCGCTTCGCTCGAAGCGGCCGCTGGCCCCCGGCAGGTCGAAGCGGCCCTCGCGTCCGCCGCCGAGGCCGCGCAGGGTCTCGTGCGGCGCCACCGCCAGCGATGCTGGCAGGGCCATGCGGGCGGGCGGCAACGCGGCGCAGCCGGCCGCCGCGAGGGCGACGAGGCCGATGGTGACGTGGGCCGCGGCGCGCATGGCCACGCGAGGGATGAAGGCGCGGGCCGTGGTCCGCACGGCCGCACGCGGGATGGAGGGGGAAGGGGTCATTGCGGTCCTCATTCGTAGAGCATGGCATGGGGGTGAAGCTGCCCGTCGGCGCCGGTGCCGCCGAGCACGAGGATGCGGCCGTCGGGCAGCCGGTGTGCCGACGACCAGACCCGCGCGGCGGGCAGCTCGGCGAGCGAGCGCACCCCCTGCGGAGTCCAGGCCAGCGCGTCCCGGCTGGCCGCTGCGGCGTCGGTCTGGCCGCCGAACACCAGCACCCGGCCGTCGGGGACGGCGACGGCACTGGCGAGCGTGCGCGGTCTCGGCAGCGCGGGCCCGGCGCTCCAGGCCCGCGCGACGGGGTCGAACCGCCAGGTCGTGGCCAGTGGCTCGATGGTCTGACCGTCGGCCCGCTCGCCGCCGATCAGCGCGACCCGCCCGTCCGGCAGCACGACCGACGCATGCATCAGCCGCCGCTCGGCGTTCGGTCCGCCGAGCGACGAGAAGCGCTCGGTGGCGGGATCGAAGAGCTCCGAGAAGGTGTAGACGGTGTCCCGGCTGTGTCCGCCGGCCAGCAGCACCCTGCCATCGGCCAGCAGCGACGCGCTGTGGCCCTCGCGCGCATGCTGCAGCGTCGATCGCAGCAGGCGCCAGGTGCGCGTCGCCGGGTCGAACAGCTCGGCGCTGGACTGCCCGACACCGCCCGCGACCAGCACCCGGCCGTCGGCCAGGCGGGTGGCCGTGTGCATCGACCGCAGCGCGTGGAGCGGCCCACCGGCGACGCTGCGCCCGAGTGCCGGGTCGAAGAGCTCCCACGCCGGGGCGCTGGTCAGCGCACGCTCGCCGCCGACGACCAGCAAGCGGCCGTCGGCAAGCAGGGTCGCGCTGTGGCTGCTGCGTCCGGACAGCAGTTGGCCGACGCGCACGAAGCGACGGCTGCCGGGATCGAAGCGATGCACGTCGGCCGAGGCCGTGTTCTGGTTGCGCGAACCCCCGACGATCAGCACGCCGCCTGCGGCGTCGCTGACGGCGGCGTGGAAGGCGACCGGGAAGGACTCGTCCAGCGTCACCCACCGGTCGCGGAAGTCGACCTCCAGCGGCAGCGCGACGACCTGGTCGGGCTGCCCCGGTCGCTGCACGATCAGGCGGCAGACGATGGAGCGGTCCAGCGGCAGCGTGGTCACGGTATCGCCCGAGCGCACCGGCCCGAACCCGGGCTCAAGCCGGGCCTGCCCGTCCGAGAAACGCACACGCAGCGTCGCGCGGTCGCCGACGCCATAGCGGGCGCGATCGGCGATCAGCATCGCCTCGTCGCCACCACCGCCGCAGGCGACGAGCAGGCCGGCGCCGGCCGCCATGGCGGTCGCGGTCGTGCCGCGCAGCCATCGGCGGCGGGACCAGCTTCTTTCGGAGGAGGACATCGTCGGCTTGCAGGAGCGGGGGTGCTGCGCACTGTGCCGGCCCCGGCGTGACCGGGGCGTGACCGGGGCCGGCGGCGCGCCGGCGCCGTGCGTGACGGCGGCCGCTCGGGTACAACGCGGGCTGCCCGCGCGGTCATCGGCCGACAAGCCCGAGACGGCGCGGTCGCGCCGCGCCCCACCCCGCCAACGCTGGCACACGGATCCGCACGATGCCCGTCCTGCACCTGCACGGTTCCCCCCTCGCCCGGCTGGACGGCGGCGGCGAGGTGGTGCTGTCGGCGCGCGAGGCCGCGCTGCTGGCCTGGCTGCACCTGGAGGGGGCGACCCCACGCGCCCGCCTGGCCGGGCTGCTGTGGCCGAACAGCAGCGAGGCCCAGGCACGCGCCAACCTGCGGCAGACCCTGGCGCGGCTGCGGCGCGCGGCGGGGCCGCTGGTGCACGACGACGCCGGCGGCACGCTGACGCTGGCGGCCAAGGTGTCGGTCGCCGCGCCCGACCCGTCTGGCGCGCCCCTGCTCGGCCCCTTGACCCTGGACGACGCACCGGCGTTCGCCGACTGGCTGCAGGCGCGGCGCGAGGCTGCGGTGCGTGAACGACAGCGCCTGCGCCTGACCGACGGCCAGGCGGCGCTGGCGGCAGGAGATGTCGACCACGCGCTGATGCTGGCCGACGAGCTGCTGGCCGTGCACCCCGAATCGGAGGAGGCATGGCGGCTTCGCATGGAGGCCTTCGAGCGCCGCGGTGACCGGGCGTCGGCGCTGCAGGCCTGGGACGAGTGCCGGCTCGCACTGCGCGCGGCCTTTGGCGTCGCGCCGTCGGCACCGACGCAGGCCCTCGGTGCCCGGCTGCTCGCCGGCACCGCCAGGCCTTCGCCGCCCGTGCCTGGGCAGCTGCCGACCGGGCTGCGGCACCCGCCCCGGATGGTCGGCCGCGACGATGCCTTGCGCGCCGTCCTGCGCAGCCTCGCGCTCGGCCACGGCGTCGCGGTCACCGGGCCGGGCGGCATCGGCAAGAGCCGGCTGCTGGCCGAGGTGGTGGCGCGCGAGGGCGAGGCGCTGGTCGTCGGTGCACGGCCGGGCGACGATGTCGTGCCCGGTGCCCTGCTGGCCCGTCTGGTGCGCGAGGCCACGCGGCGGTGGGAGCCCGAGGTCGACGAGGCCACGCGGGCCGAGTTGGCGCAGCTGTGCGGCGGCGGCTCCGACGCCCCCGGCGCAACGGCCGCATCGGGGCTGCGTTCGTCCGCAGACCGGCGGCGCGCGCTTGACACGCTGGCGCGCCTGCTCGGCGCCTGCCATGCCCTGGGCCTGCGGCTGCTCGTGGTCGACGATCTGCAGTACGCCGACGCGTCCAGCCTCGAGGGGCTTCAGGTGCTGCTCGGCCATTGGCACGCACTGCCGGCAGATCAGGCGCCCCGGCTGCTGTTCGGCGCGCGGCCGGGCGAAGGCGCACCGGAGGCGGCGGCATTGCTCGAGTTGCTGGCCGCCAGCGGACGCGGGGCGCGCATCGATCTCGCTGCGCTGGGCCAGGACGACCTTCGGACCCTGCTCGCCGATCTGGCGCTGCCTGGACTGGGCGTCCCCGCCGGTGCGGCGCTGGCCGATGCCCTGCAGGCGGCCGTCGGTGGCAACCCCGCGTTCGTGCTCGAGTCACTGAAAAGCCTGTGGCTGGACGGCGTGGCGGGCTGGTCGCCCGACCAGCCGCTGCCGGTGCCGCCGACGCTGGCCGAATCGGTCCGGCTGCGCCTGCAGCGCCTGACGCCGCCGGCGCTGCAGATGGCCCAGCTCGCGGCCGTGGCCGGCAACGATTTCAGCCTGCCGCTGGTGGCGGCCGCGACCGGACGTCCGCCGCTGGCGCTGACCCCGATGCTGGCCGAGCTCGACCGCGCCCAGGTCTTCGACGGCCGCGCGTTTGCACACGACCTCGTCGCCGCCGAGGTCGATCGGTCCTTGCCGCGCGCCGTCGCCGCGGCGCTGCACCAGCTGGTGGCCGACCACCTGGCGCACCACGGCGGCGATGCCGCCGCCATCGCGCGCCATCTGGTCCTGGCCGGGCAAGGGCGTGCCGCGGCGCCATGGCAGGTCGAGGCCGGCCGCCAGGCGCGCCAGCAGTGGCTCAACGTCGACGCCGCAGGCGCCTTCGAGGCCGCGGCACAGGCCTTCGACCCCGTGGACGACCGCGACCGCGCCTTCGCCGCCTGGCGCGACGCCGCGCGTTGCTGGAATGCCGCGAGCCGGCCCGAGGAAGCCGACCGCGCTCTGGGCGCCGCGGCGCGGCTGGCGCGCCTGCCGCGCGAGCACCTGCTCGTGCGCGCCACGCGCCACACCTGGCAGCTCAACGGCCAGCGCTATGCCGACGCGGCGGCGACCGGGCTTGCGCTCGCTGCCGAACTGCCCGCGATGGCCGCGACGCTGGACGACGACGAACTCGTCGAGGCCATGACCTCGGCGGCACTGTCGGCCCCCTATTGCGCCGATCCGTCGCCGCTGCTCGCCTTGTGTGCCCAGCTGGCGCCGCGCGTGCAGTCGGCGCCGCGCCGCGCCGCAAGGGCAGACTTTGCCGAGGCCGTGGTGCTGAACTGGCTGGCGCGCCCGGGCGAGGCGCTGCCGCGCCTGCGCCACGGCTGGGCGCTGGCCCAGGCCCACGACCTGCGCAGCGAGGCCGTGAACCTGGGCAACCAGCTGCTGCGCAGCCTGGAGCTGTGCGGCGACCTCGACGCCGCACTCGGCGTGTGTGCGCAGACGCTTGACGCGGCGCTGCGCGCGGGTGTCGGCCAGGGTTACCTGGCCGACCTGCGCCGCAGCGAGGGGCTGCTGCACGCGGCGCTCGGCGACGCACCGCGGGCGCGCGCCTGTTTCGACGACGTCCGGCTGCGCCTGGCCGGGGCGCCGCCCGCCGCCTACGGTGCGTTGAGCGAGGCGCTCGCGTGGCTGGCCGCGGGCGATTCGGCGCGCGCGCAGGAGCGGCTGGCGCTCATGGACAGCGCCGTCCCCGCGACGCTGCCACTGGCAGGCTACACGGCGTGGACGAGGGCGCGGCTGGCGGCGACGCGTGGCGAGCCCGCCGGGCCTTGGCTGGCGGGGGCCGCCGGCGTCGTCGGGCCGCCGGACGGTCTGATGGCGCTGCGTCATCGGGTCATGGTCGCGCGTTGGGGCGACCCGTTGGACGTCGATGCATCGCAGCTGCGGCAGCTGCTGGAACGGCTTCGTGCGCGTGGCCTGCGCGGGCTCGCGCGCAGCGCCGCCTGTGCCGCGGCGCGCATCGCTTTGCTGCACGGGCGCGACACCGAGGCAGCGGTGCTGGCGCACGAGGCGCTGGGTGGCGGTCGCGCGGTCGACCCGTGGGTCGATACCCTGGCCGGCGTCGTGGCCGACGGTGCAGCCGTGCTGCGCGCCTTGGACACGCCGGGCCCGGGCCGAGAAACTGTCTGAGCATGGGCCGAGGACACCAGACCTCACCGCGACGCGCGGCACCGTTTCGCCGCCCGATGCGGACGGCGAAACGGGCAGAATGCCGGCGATGAGCGCCTTCGTTGCCCTGCCCCCCGACGACCCGCAACGGGCCGAGCTCCACGACGAGGTGCATGCGCGACCTTCGGCGCGCATCCGGCTGCCGGCGCTGGTGGTGCACGTCGCGGTGCTCAATGACGGCGTGTCCCGGGCCGACGAGTGCGCGCACCTGCAGCGCCTGCCCGGCCACGCGAGCCTGACGACGGCGGACCTGCAGGCCAACTTCCTGCGTCTGCGCCTGGGTGACTCCGCGCTGAAGTGGGAGCGTCACTCGGAATTCACGCGCTACTCGCTGATCCAGTCGCTGCCCGCCCCGGCCGCGCTGCCGGCGACCGACCCGGAGCTGCTGTCGGCACTGGCGGTGCCGGCCGATTGGCTGGCGGGCATTCCCGGCCGCACGGTGGCCGCGATCAAGCTCGTGATGCTGACGGCCGACATCGCCGACCCGCACGCCGCGCTCGAGGCCGCTTACCACTGGTTCGGCGACCGTCCGGTGGTGGCGTCGCTGATGGGCCGCGGGCACTCGATGGCGGTGACCGATTTCCAGCTGCGGCCGACCGGCTTCGAGCGCATCCTGGTGCTGGCGCCCGAGGGCACGACCGACACGCGCGCCGGCCGCATCTCGCAGCGCCTGCTCGAGCTCGAGACCTACCGCATGATGGCGCTGCGCGGGCTGCCGGTGGCCAAGTCGCTCGGCCCGATGCTGTCGGACGCCGAGACCACGCTGGCCGGCATCACGGCGCGCCTGGAGTCCAAGCAGGACGGCGACGAGGCGCTGCTCGACACCCTGGTCGGCCTGGCCGCCGGCATCGAACGCGCGACGGCCGAGCACATGTACCGCTTCTCGGCCACCGCCGCCTACGCCGCGATCGTCTCGCAGCGCATCGCCGAGCTGCGCGAGCTGCCGATCCCGGGCACGCAGACGATCGGCGAGTTCATGCAGCGCCGGCTGTCGCCGGCGATCGCTACCGTGGCGGCCACCGGGCAGCGGCTGACCTCGCTGTCGCAGCGCGTCGAGCGCACCGGCGCACTGCTGCGCACGCGGGTGGACATCGCCACCGAGGCGCAGAACCAGCAGCTGCTGGAGAAGCTGACGCGCGGCCAGGCACTGCAGCTGCGGCTGCAGAGCACGGTCGAGGGGCTGTCGATCGCGGCGATCTCCTACTACGTCGTCAGCCTCGTCACCTACGCGGCCAAGGCGGCGAAGGCGGCCGGCCTGCCCGTGCACCCCGAACTGGCGACCGGCGCGTCGATCCCGATCGTCGTGCTCGGCGTGGCCTGGCTGACGCGTCGCATCCACCGCCGGCTGCGCGTCTGAGCCCCGGCCACAGCGGGCGCCCGCGCGCACCGGCGCCTACAGCATGCGCGCCAGCCGCTCCAGGATCAGCACCGCGAAGAAGCCCAGCGCCGCGACGACCGTCCACTTGACGATGACGACGCCGCGCCGGCGCCACGCCACCTGGCCGGTGCCGACGTACATCGCAAAGCACAGCACGCCGGCGAACAGCAGCAGGCCGAAGACGAGGCGGAACAGCAGCATCGGTCAGCTGGGGCGGCAGGACGCCGCGCTCACCATGCCGGCGCGAGCGCGGCCAGGCCGCTTGGCGCCTGCGCCTCGTCGTCGAAGGTGACCACGTCGTAGGCGGTCTCGTCGGCCAGCAGCGCGCGCAGCAGCCGGTTGTTCAAGGCGTGGCCGCTCTTGTAGGCGACGTAGCGCGCCAGCAGCGGCTTGCCGGCGATGTGCAGGTCGCCGATGGCGTCCAGGATCTTGTGCTTGGCGAACTCGTCGCCGTAGCGCAGGCCGTCGGTGTTGAGCACGCGGTAGTCGTCGATGACGATCACGTTGTCCAGGCTGCCGCCGCGGCCCAGCCCGCGCGCGCGCATCATCTCGACGTCCTTCGTGAAGCCGAAGGTGCGGGCGCGCGCGATCTGCTGCTTGTACTGGCCCGAGCCCATGTCGAACTCCACCCGCTGCCCGGTGGCGTTGACGGCCGGGTGGTCGAACTCGATCTCGAAGCTCAGCTGGTAGCCGTGGAACGGCTCCAGCCGCGCCCACTTCAACGACGGGCCCTCGCCCTCGCGCACCTCGACCGTCTTGTTCACGCGCAGGAAACGCTTGGGCGCGTCCTGCAGCGCGATGC
>CAZQPN010000070.1:0-9965 GCA_964595215.1 uncultured Rubrivivax sp.
CGCGCAGGCCGACATGGCAGCGCTGCTGGCGGCCGCGGGCCACGGCTGATGCGGCGCACGCGGCTGGGCCACAGGTGGCCGGAGGGCTGTGGCCGCCGGGGCCGCGGGCCTGCGCCGCGCGCGGCCGGGCGCTCGGAACGGCTCGGCCGTCGCTTATCCTGCGTGCCGGATCGACCGTGCCGAGACCGCGCTGAAGGCGGCGGGGCCCGGTCGCCCCGCAAGATGACTCCACCGTCCTGGCGCACCGTCGACGCTCGTCGTCCGCCGCAGGGGCTCGCCCACGCGGACGCCCGGCGGGCGCTGGCGCCGCGCCGATCCGACGCGCGCAGGGCTGCGCGTTGCGGCGGCGGCGGGCGCATGCCGGGCGGTGTGGACCGAAGGCCGATGCCGCTGCACCGCACCGGTGTCGCGTTGCGGACGTGGCCGGCCGCATGACCACCCGGCCATCGGCCAGCGCCGCAGACCCGACGCGCGACGGGTTCGACGCGTTCATCTCGTACAGCCGCAAGGACCGGGACTTCGCGGCCAAGCTCGAGCACGCGCTCGAGCGCTTTCGACCGCCGCGTCAGCTGGCGGTACCGCAGCGCACGCTGCGCATCTTCCGCGACGAAGGTGACATGACGGGGGTCGAGTACTACCAGTCGGTCGAATCCGCGCTGGCGAGATCGAACAAGCTGATCGTCGTGTGCTCGCCCGACGCGCGTGCCAGCCGGTTCGTCGACGACGAGATCCGGCGATTCGCGAAAGTGCGGGGCAGTGAGCACGTCGTCCCGGTCCTGCTTGCCGGACTGCCCAACAATGAGGCGGGTGCCGACGAGGAGGCTCGGAAGGCCTTCCCCGAGGCGCTGTGCGAGTTGCTCAAGATGCCGCTGGCGACCAGCTACCTCGGCTTCGGCACGGCCGGCGGCCGCGTCGACCGTGGCGCCTTCGAGGCGTCCTGGTACACGCTGCTTGCCAATCTCTACGGCATCAGCCGCGAGGATGTCGAGCAGCGCGAGCGGCGGCGCCGTCGGCAGCGGCAGTGGGTCGTCAGCGCGACCGTGGCGACGGTGATGGTGGCGCTGGCGGCGCTCGCCGCCGTCGCCTGGGTGCAGAAGCTCGAAGCCACGCGCCAGCGCATCGAGGCCGAACGCCAGCGCGATGTGCTGCATGCGCGCCAGCTCGCGTTCCAGGCCAAGGCGCTGCTGGACACCGGCATCGGCGACATGCAAAGCCGCGGCACGCTGCTGGCCATCGAGGCGATGCGGCGCTGGCCTGGCGCCGAAGCCACGGAGGCACTGCAGCGCGTGCTGGAACTGCGGCGGGCGCTGCTGTGGCAGTCCGGCGGGGGCGGGCTGGGGTCGGGAAGCCAGGTCGCGTTCAGTCCCGACGGGTCGCGGCTGGTCGCTGTCGGAGACCATGGTGAGCCGGCGCGGGTGCTCGACGTGGCGACAGGGCGCCCGATGCACGCACTCGAGCCCTTCGCGCAGCAGGTGGCCTGGTCGGCCGACGGGGCGCGGATCGCCGGCGTCGCCGGCGACGAGGTCGTGCTGTGGTCCGCGGCCGACGGCCGACAGCTCCGCCGCATCCCCGAGCCGGAGGCGACCGCACTGGCGTTCTCGGCGGCGGGCGATCTGCTCGCGACGGCGTCCGACGGGCGGACGATCCGGCTCCGGCGCGTGGGCGACGGCGGCGTCGTTGCCGAGTTGTCGCGGCCGGTCGCGGCGACGTATCCGACCATCGAGTCGATCGCCTTTCAACCAGGCGGCGATCTGCTCGCGGCCGTCATCTCGGTCGGCGATCCCGAGGATCCCGAGGGGTATCGGGCCGACATCTGGTCGGTCGCCAGCCGGCGTCTGCTGCGAACGCTCAGGTTCGACGCCAGCGTGGGCGCCGTGAGCTTCAGCCCGAGCGGCGCGCTGCTCGCCGTCGGCGTGCGCGGCACGGTGCGGCTGATCGACACGTCGACCTGGCGCGAGCGCACCCGGATGGGCACGAACGAGTCGCGCGACATGATGAGCGTGGGTTTCGATCAGGCCGGCCGGCTCGTCGCGGCCGTCGGCTGGGACGGGCCGGCCCAGGTGTGGCGCGTCGACGACGGACGAGAGGTGGCGCGGCTCGAGCACGAGCGTGGCGAGCGCGGCGCAGGGCGGGTCACGGCGGTCGCGCTCAGCCCGAGCGGTCGCCATGCGGCGACGATCGGTGACGACATGTTGCGCATGTGGGAGCTCGGCGAGACGCCGACGCCGGCGGACGCGTCGCGCCGCCTCGGGTGGACCGATCGGCGCCTGCTCGAGTTCGGCAACAGCGTGGCGTCCGAGCCCGGCGAGCGCGGCGTGGTGGTCGACGTGCACGACCGGCAGGTCATGCGCTGGCAAGGGGACCACGCGACGCTCCTCGATCCGGCGAGCCAGGCCGTGCGCGCGGAGATCGGCCTCGGGGAGCCGATCACGCGAGGCGTGGTGAGCCCGGACGGTCGACTCGTCGCGCTGGTCGGCGGCGATGGTGCGGCCCGTGTCTTCGACGCCACCTCCGGCCGCGAACTCGACGCGTTGCGGCAGGCGTCGGGCGTGGCGTTCGTGGCGCTCAGCGGCGCGGCGTCCGTGGCGGGCTTCGTCGATCGGGAGGGAACGCTGCGCGCCCGCTCGACCGTGGATGGCGCCCAGGTGGACCATCTGCGCACGGACCGTCCGGTGCGTTGGATCGGGTTCAGCCCCGCTGGCCGCTGGCTGCTGTCGTCACCCGACGGCACCGCGTTCACCGTGCAGGCGGTCGCCACCGGCGAGGTGGTGGCGCGGCCCGGCCACGACCGGCCGGCGTCGACGCTGCTGTTCACGGCCGACGAGCGCTACCTCGCCACCGCGAGCGACAGCGACGGCACCGCGCGAATCTGGGATCTGCCGGCCGACCGTGAACTGCTGCGCTGGCACCTGAAGACCAACCTGGGCTCGGTCGAGATCGCCTTCGTCGACGGTGAGCGGCGCTTTGAGTTCACTGGCGTCGAGTATGACGAGGGGCGCTTGGTGCGCAGCCATCTGTGGCGACCCGAGGCGCTCGTCGAGGCGGCGTGCCGTACCGTGAACCGGGACCTGACCGAAGCCGAGTGGCGGCGCTACTTCCCGCCGGCGGTTCCATGGCAGGCGACCTGCCCGGCGCGCCCTGCGGCGCCGGCGCAGCGCTGACGCGCAGCGTCGATCATCGACCCCGTTGCCGCGCACAATGCGCCCGTGCCCGTTCCGGACCGAGACCCCCGACACGACCACCACGGCCATCACGGCCGCCGCGCTTGCCGTGATGCCGATGCGCCGCACGCAGCCCGACCGCGCCGCTGGTGGCGCAGGGCCGGTACGGCTTTGCTGCTGGCCGTCGCCGCCGCGGCGCACGCGTCGCCGGCCATGCAGACCGTCGAGCTGACGCTGGCGGGCCGCCCGGTGGCGGTCGACGTCTACCGGCCGGCACCCACCGCCGAGCCGCTGCGCGGCGCGGTCGTGCTGTCCCACGGCTTCACGCGCAGCCGCTCGACGATGGGCGGGCACGCGGCGGCGCTGGCCGCCGAAGGCGCGCTGGCGCTGACGCCCGACCTGCCCGCCACCTTCGACTTCCAGCGCAACGCCCAAGGCCTGGCCCAGCTGGTCGCGCAGTTGCGCGCCGGCAGTGCCGAGACCGGGCCGCCGGTGTCGCGTGTCGTGCTGGTGGGCTTCTCGGCCGGAGGCCTGTCCAGCCTGCTCGCCGCGGGCGCCCCCGGGGTGGTGGGCTACGTCGGGCTGGACCCCTTCGACCGCGAGTTCACGCGCGAGGCCGACGGTGGCCGCGCCGCCCTCGGGCGCGACTTCGCGCCGACGCTGCGCACCGAGGTCATCCTGCTGCGCGCCCCGCCTTCGCGCTGCAACGCGCAGGCGGTGGCCGCACCCTGGGCCGGGCTGCTGCCCGCGCTCGTGTCGGACCGCGTGATCGACGGCGCCTCGCACTGCGACTTCGAGTCCCCCACCGACTGGATGTGCCGCTGGACCTGCGGGACACCCGACCCGGCGCGCCAGGAGGTCGTGCGGGCGGCGCTGCGCGACGCGATCGACCGCTGGCTGCCGCGCGGCGTGGCGACGGCCGGACGCTGATGGGCGCCGCCCGGCGCGGCGCTGCCGGCACGGCCGCGGCTGCCGCGTCGGCTACGCTCGGCGGATGACCGTCACCTCCGCGCACGCGGCTGTGCCCGCGCGGACCCGCCCGCGCCGCTGGCTGATCGCCAACCTGCTGGCCCAGTTCGCCTTCGGCCTGCTGGCGATGACGATCTGCCTGCCTTCGATGCAGGAGTGGGGCGCGCTGTTCGGCGTCGGCCAGGCGCGCGTGCAGCTGACCTTCAGCGGCTTCGTCGTCGCCTTCGGGTTGCTGCAGCTGCTGTGGGGGCCGCTGTCGGACCGGCTCGGGCGGCGACCGGTGCTGCTGGCCGGCCTGGCGATTGGCGGCATCGGCTCGGTCGCCGCGGCGCTGGCGACCGACCTGAACGCGCTGGTGGCGGCGCGGGTGCTGCAGGGCGCCGGCTGCGCGGCCGGCATGGTGGCCGGCCGGGCGCTGGTGCAGGACCTGTTCGACGGCCCGGACCGCACGCGCGTGATGGCCTGGGTCGGCATGACGCTCGGTCTGTGCCCGCCGCTGGGCACCATCGTCGGCGGGCAGCTGCACGTGCGCCTGGGCTGGCAGGCCAACTTCTGGCTCATCGCCGTGCTGGCTGCGGTGCTGCTGGTGGCGGCCTGGCGCGGCCTGCCGGTGCGCCGTGCCGCCCCGGCCGCCGGCGCGCCCTGGCTGGGGGCGATGGCCTCGGCCTATGCGCAGCTGGCGCGCGAGCCGGCCTTCCTGCTGTACGTGGCCATCCTGGCGATGACCACCGCCACCTTCTATGCCTTCCTGGGCGGTGCGCCCATCGTGCTGCGCAGCTACGGGGTCGGGCCGGCAGGCATCGGCTTCTACATCATGTGCATCCCGCTGGCCTACATCGGCGGCAACTACCTGGCCGCGCGCCTCGTGCGCGCGCAGGGCGAGCGGCGTCTCATGCGCTGGGGCCAGGGTGCCACCGTGGGCGGCCTGGTCACGATGCTGGCGCTCGGGCTGGCCGGGCTGCACCATCCGCTGGCCTTCGCGCTGCCGCTGGCACTGCTCGGCGTCGGCCATGGCCTGCTGATGCCCGCTGCGCTGGCCGGCACCGTGGGCCTGCTGCCGGCGCTGGCGGGCGCGGCCGCGGCGGTGGCCGGCGTCCTGCAGCAGATGCTCGGCGCCTTCGGCGGCTGGGTGGTGGGCCTCGTCAGCCACGACGGCGCGGTGAACCTGGGCTGGCTGATGCTCGCCTTCACCGCCGGCGCCGTGCTCGCGCAGGCGGCGCTGTTCCGGCGCGCCCCGCGGCCCGCGCCGTCACGCTGAGCGCGCGCAGGGGCGGGCTGCGCCCAGCCCGCCCCCCGTGGGCGGTAACAGATGCGGGCCGCGGCGCTGGAGCAGCCGGCCTCCGCGGCCCGGAGCGAGGCCGCCCGCCGCGCCCTCAGGCCGCGGCCAGCCGGATCGGCACGCGACGCGGCACGCCCGGACCGGCTTCGGCGCCGAAGCGTCCAGCCACCGCGGTGCCGCAGTGCGGGCAGGCGCCGTGGGCGTCGAGCGTGTAGCGCCGGATGGCGTGCCAGTCGCGCACGATCAAGGCCTCGCCGCAACCGCTGCAGAAGGTCGTGCCGCCCGCGGTGTCGTGCACGTTGCCGGTGTAGACATGCTGCAGCCCATTGGCCAGGCCGATCTCATGCGCACGATGGAGCGTGCTGGCCGGCGTGCGCGGCACGTCCGTCATGCGGTAGTCGGGGTGGAAGGCGGTGAAGTGCAGCGGCACCTCGGGGCCCAGGTGCTCCGCGACCCAGCGCGTCAGTTGCTCGAGCTCGGCCGTGCTGTCGTTCGCCCCGGGGATCAGCAGCGTCGTCAGCTCGAGCCAGCAGTCGGTCTCGTGGGCGATGTACTGCAGCGTGTCCAGCACCGGCGCCAGGTGGGCGCCGGTCTGCTGGAAGTAGAAGTCCTCGCTGAAGGCCTTCAGGTCGACGTTGGCGGCGTCCATCCTGGCGAAGAACTCGCGCCGCGGCGCGTCGTGAATGTAGCCGGCGGTCACCGCCACCGTCTGCACGCCGCGCGCGTGGCAGGCGTCGGCAGTGTCCATCGCGTACTCGGCGAAGATCACCGGGTCGTTGTAGGTGAAGGCCACGCTGTGGCAGCCGCTGGCCTCGGCCGCGTCGGCGATGCGCTCGGGGCTGGCCTGGTCCATCAGCCGGTCCATCTCGCGGCTCTTGGAGATGTCCCAGTTCTGGCAGAACTTGCACGCCAGGTTGCAGCCGGCGGTGCCGAAGCTGAACACCCGGCTGCCGGGGTGGAAGTGGTTCAGCGGCTTCTTCTCGATCGGGTCGACGCAGAAGCCCGAGCTGCGGCCGTGCGTCGTCAGCACGATGGCGTCGCCCTGGTCGGCCGGCAGCCGCGCGCGCACGAAGCACAGCCCGCGCTGCCCCGGGTGCAGCTTGCAGTCGCGCGGGCAGAGGTCGCACTGCAGGCGTCCGTCGGGCAGCGCGTGCCACCAGCGCGCCGGCACGGTGCCTTCGGCGTCGCGGTTGACGGCGTCGGCCGCCGGGCGGGGTGTCGGATCGGCCCGCGTCATGCGAGGCCTCCTTCGATGGCCGGGCCCTCGAAGTGCATGACCTCGTAGCGGGCCAGCGTCACGTCCTCGGCCCAGAAGCCGGCGCGCAACCCGGCCTTGTGCAGCAGCGCGGCGACGAACTCGTCGGGGTCCGGCAGCTGGGCCCAGACCTGCGGCAGGAAGGTCGCGCGGCGGCCCCGCCAGGCCAGCACCACACCGTCGCGCCCCGGGCGCAGCGCGCGTGCCGCCGCGCTGGCGTCGGGCTGCCGGGGCAGCGGCTCGTGCGGGCCGAGCAGCGAGACCGACAGCTGCAGACCGGGCCACTCGTGCGCCGCCAGCGGCGCGAAGCGCGGGTCGGCGAAGGCGGCGGCGGCCGCGTTGCGGCGCACGTCGGCGTCGAGCGGTGAGTCGGCCTCGAGGCGGCCGATGCAGCCGCGCAGCCGTCCATCGGCCTCGCTGAGGGTGACGAAGGTGGCGCCGGGTGCCGCGAGCGCCGGGTGCCCGGGCTCGGGCCCGCCGGCGTGGCCCAGTCGGGTGGCGATCGTGTTGCGCGCCCGGCTGAGCAGCGCGGCACCGAGGGCGGCGTCGTCCCCGCCGGTGGCGCCGGGCAGGTCCGAGGTCGCGCGGCGCTCGTCGCTGCCGACGCCCTCGTCACGCTCGTCGCTCACGCCGCGCGGCGCGGCCGGCGCCGTGGCGGCGAAGGCCGCATAGCCGACGACGCGCCGGCGGTCGCCGGCGGTGTCGCCGGAGTTGCAGTGGTCCAGCAGCACCGGCCGCAGCCCGTGCTGGCCGGCGGCGAGCAGGGCGCCGTTGAGCGCGTGCGCGCCGCAGGCGTCGTGCACGTCGAGGTCGGTCGCACCGGCGCCGATGCGCTCGACGGTGCGCCGATCGCGCGCCTGCGCGTCGGCATAAGGCAGATAGTGCGACAGGTCGCTGCTGATCACGATCAGCGTCTCGTCGCCGCCCCACAGCCGCTCCAGCACCTCGGCCACCTCACGCGGGCCGGTCTGGCCGACCGCGAGCGGCACGAGCACGAAACCTTCCCCGAGCACATGCTGCAGGAAGGGCAGTTGCACCTCCAGCGAGTGCTCGTCGGCATGCGCGCCGGCGCTGACGCCGACCTGGGCGAGCCCGTTGAGAGCCGCGCGGGCGCAGGGGTCGATGGCGACGCGGCCGAGTGGCGTCTCGAAGGCGTCGTGCGCCGGCAGCGCCAGGCCGCGCAGCGCCACCCGGTGCGCCGGGCCGAGCAGCACGACGCGCCGGATCGCCGCTGCGTGCGGCCGCAGGCAGGCGTAGGCCTGCCCGGCGATCGGACCAGAGTAGACGTAGCCGGCGTGCGGGACGATCAGCAGCTTGGGCCGGCCCGGCGCCGGCGCCACGGGCGGGCGCGCACCGACCGGCCCGGCGCTCAGGCAGGCATCAACGCTGGCACGAAGATCGCGCGCATTGCGCGGGTAGAACATGCCGGCCACGGCGGCCGGACGGACGGCGGACGTGGACGACATCGGCAGTTCCTCCTTATCCGCAACATGGGCCCGATGGCCCGCGGCGTCAAGGGCGGGGAGGCATCGGCTCTGGAGGGAACTCCCCAAAGACGATCGCACCATCGCCCTCGGCAACCCGCCCCGGCGGCCGATCAGGCCGGACCGCGCGCGCCGCTGTCGGCGACGACCGATCCGCGCCGACTCACCAGCGCCGCACGCGGCCGGTGTCGAGGTGCACGAACTGCTCGCGCGGGTAGTAGCCGACGCCGCCGGCCTTCAGCGACAGCGCGGCGTCGCGCAGGTCGGCCAGCGGGACGCCGGGCAGGCGCACGTCGATCGCGCGGCCGTGCATGTGCAGGCTGCGCGTGGCGACGCCGCCGCCGCGCGTGGCCTTCAGCCGCGCGTTGGTGGCCGGCGCGCGGTAGCCGGAGATGACCTCGAAGGGCCGCTCGGTGCCCAGCACCTGGCGCACGGTGTGCAGCAGGTCGTGCAGCGCGGGGTCGATACGGCCGACCTCGCCCGAGTAGTGGTCGCGCAGGAAGTGGTCGAGCGCACCGAGCGCGTCGGGCAGGTAGCGCCCGGACTCGGCGTAGACGACGTCGATCGCCTCGCGCGTGTGCAGGTGGTTCAGCGCCAGCTCGCGCACCGGCGCGGCGCTGGCGCGCGCCGGCAGCCACAGCGCCGGCACGGCGGCCATCGCCGACAGCGACGCGCCGTGACGCAGGCCGAGGTGGAGGAAGCGGCGGCGGGCGGGTTGGCGCGGCGAAGAGGCGGTCATTGGCGCGGTCTTTCTGTCGGGTTGGCGGCGGCCGGGGCGGTCCGGCCGCGGGCGTCGAGCGCGGCCTGCAGCCGCGCATCGTGGCCGTAAACGTCGTCGTAGAAGTGGATGCGACCATTCTTGACCAGAACGGTTCCGTAGGCGATCAATACCGGCAGGGGTTCCGCCAGCGGCACCGTCGTCGACGTGCCGAAGGCCATCGCCTCGCGGATGCGTGCCTCGTCCCAGCCGGGCATGCCGTCCATCACGAAGCGCGCCAGCGCCACCGGGTCTTCGACGCGGATGCAGCCGTGGCTGAGGTCGCGGCGGTCGCGCGCGAACAGCGACACGCCGGGCGTGTGGTGCAGGAAGATGTGGTCGCTGTTGGGGAACACGAACTTGATGTCGCCCAGCGCGTTCATCGGCCCTGGACGTTGGCGGATGCGCAACTGCCCGGCGAGCACCGCGGCCAGCTTGTCGGATGTCAAGACGGTGTCGACGCCGCCGGCGCCGACGAACTCGAAGCCCTGGCGCGTCCAGTAGCCGGGGTCGCGGCGCAGCCGCGGCACGGTCTCGTGGCGCGCGATCGACGGCGGGACGTTCCAGTAGGGGCTGAATTCGATGAAGCGCATGCGCTCGTCGAACAGCGGGGTCTGCTTGTCCAGCGCCTCGCCGACGATGACGCGCATCGTGTGCCGCACCACGATGCGGCCGTCGACCACCTCGTAGGCGCGCAGCACGAACTCCGGGATGTTGACGACGACCATGCGCCGGCCCTGCATCAGCGGCGTCCAGCGCAGCCGCTCCATCGTCAGCGCGATCTGGCGCGCGCGCACGGCCGGCGACACGTCCAGCGCGGCGCGCGTGGCCGCACCGACGACGCCGTCCACCGCCAGCCCGTGGCGCTGCTGGAAGCTGCGCACGGCGTCGACCAGGGCGCCGTCGTAGGTGGCCGGACGCGGCGTCCACGGTGCCTGTGGCGCATCGGGTCCCTCAGGTGCCAGGTCGCCCAGCCAGGCCAGCCGCTCGGCGAGCTGGGGCAGCCCGGCCCAGGGCTGCCCCGGCGCGAGCTTGCCGGCGCGGCGGCCGCCGGCGCCGG
>CAZQPN010000071.1:0-8897 GCA_964595215.1 uncultured Rubrivivax sp.
GGTTCTCCTTGGTGGATGCGGTTCAGCTGCTGGCGAGCTGGTGGTTGAGCAGGTCCGTGATCAGCATCGCGCCCGGGGCGTGCGTGATGCAGAACGGGGGGCGCGCGCGCTTGAGCGCGGCCTGCGGCGTCACGCCGCAGGCCCAGAACACGGGGAGCTCGTCGGCCGCCACCGGCACCGCGTCGCCGTAGTCGGGCCGCGCGAGGTTGGCGATGCCGATCAGCGACGGGTCGCCGAGGTGCACCGGCGCGCCGTGCACGGCCGGGAAGCGCGCCGTGATCTGCACCGCGCGGATGGCGTCGGCGGCCACCATCGGGCGCATCGAGACCACCATCGGGCCGCCAAACGCGCCGGCGGTCTCGGTCGGAATGGCCGAGCGGAACATCGGCACGTTGCAGCCCAGCTCCAGGTGGCGGATCGGAATGCCCTCGGCCCGCATCGCCCACTCGAACGAGAACGAACAGCCGATCGCGAAGGCCACCAGGTCGTCGCGCCACAGGGCACGCACGTCGGCCGGCTCGTCGACGAGCTCGCCATCGCGCCACACGCGATAACGCGGCAGGTCGGTGCGCAGGTCGAGGTCGGCGGCGAGCGCCGGCAACTCGACGCTGCCGGCGTCGCCGACGGCCAGCACCGGGCAGGGCCGCGGGTTGCGCTGGCAGAAGACGAGGAAGTCGGACGCCCAGTCGCGCGGCAGGATCACCAGGTTGGCCTGCACCAGGTCGTCGGCCAGGCCGCTGGTGTGGGCGGCCGGCGCGCCGCCGCGGAAGCGGCGCCGGAACTCACCGCCGCGCGCGGCGGCATCGGCGTCGAACGGGCGGGAGGAGAGGCTGAGGGTCGACATGGGCTCATGGTGCAACGCGTGAACCGATCCGACAAACAAAAGTTTTCTTTCTCAGCTCATCGCTTTTTCCGCTTGTCAGGGTTGACCCCGAGGTGCGCCAGCAGGCTGTCGATGACCGGCTGCTGGGCCGCGGAGCTCGGGTCGATGCGCCAGCTCAGGTGCACCGGCAACGGCGACAGTGCCGCGTCGCACGCCAGCGCCTTCAGCGGCGTGCGCCGGCGCAGGCGCTGCACCACCGCAGCGGGCAGTGTCGCGATGCCCAGCCCGTCCTCGACCAGCTGGGCCATCGCGCTGATGGACGACATGGTGTGGATGCGCAGGGGCTCGACGCGGTGGCGGTGCAACAGATCGAGCAGCGCGACATGCGGCTGCGAGCCGCGCTGGAAGGTCATCAGCTCCTGAGCGGCGATGTCGGCCAACGTCCACTGCGCGCGCCGGTGCCGCTGCGCATGGCCGACGAAGGCCATCGGCATCGACGGCAGCGGCATCGCGCGCACGCCGCCACCGTCGGCCGGCAGCACGGCGATCGCGAGGTCGATCGTGCCGCGCGCGAGCTGGTCGACGAGCACCGGGGAGGTCTCGACCGTCAGCTCCAGCGCCATGCCGGGCTGGGCCTCGTGCAGCTGGCGCACCCAGTCCATCAGCCACGAGTGCAGCGCCGATTCGAAGGCGCCGACGCGCAGCAGCACCGGCTCGGGGTCCGAGCCGCCGAGCTCGGCACGGATTTCGCGCTGCAGGGCCAGCAGGCGCTCGGCGTGGGCGAAGAAGCGCTGGCCGGCGATGGTGACGCGGAACTGCCGGTCGCGCCGGTCCAGCAGCAGCGTGCCCAGCTCCTGCTCCAGCGCGGCGATGCGGCTGGACATGGCCGACTGCGTCAGGTGCAGCTTCTCGGCCGCGCGCGTCACGCTGCGCAGCGTGACGACCCAGTAGAAGGCCTCGACGAAGCGCAGGTTCACGGCGCGCTGCCGGCTCGGGCGGGACGGGGGCGGGGAAGGACGGTGTGCATCGCGGCTCGACGGGACCGTGACGGGCCCGCGACCCGGAGTGTCCACGAAACCTGCCACCCCATCGCGGGCGCCTGTGGTGGCCGAGCGGTGGCGCAGTGACCGCCCGCGCCTCGCGCGCCGCGCATCTGCACCGCGCCAACCGCGCTTTTCGTCCTTTCGCCGCCGGCCGGTCTGCCTAGCATCGGCGACACCGGCATGGACGCTGCGCGTTGTTCGCGTGGCCGCACGGGCCGGTCACACGGGGCCACAGGACCAGGAAGACGCAAGGGGCCAAAATTCATGTCCGACTTGTCGATACCGCCGCTGGAATGGCTGCCGCCGAAGGGCGACGCCGCCGCGTCCGGCCATGGTGCCGACAAGCCCGGGATCTCCGGCTTCGCCTGGCCGACCCCCGACCTGCCCGGTTTCCCGGTGCCGAGCTGCCTGTTCGAGCCGACGCCATGCCGGATCGAGGGCCACAACGGCCGCATCACCCAGGGACGATTGAGCGCGTTCGATCCCGAAGCCCGCCGAGTCCACCTGCTGACCCCGGCCACGCGCAACCCGATTCCGGTGCGCTTCGACCAGTTCCGCCGGCTGACGCTGGACGAGCCGCTGCAGCCGGTGTCGGACTCCCTGGCCCGGCCGGCCGGCACCAGCCCGGTCCCCACGGTCAGTGTCCAGATCACCGCCAGAGACGGCAGCCACGCCCGGCTCGACAGCGCGACGCCGCGCCAGGAGGCCTACGGACTGTTCCTTTTCGAGCCGACGCCGATCGCCGGCGACCTGCGGCGATCGTTCGTGCCATCCGACGCCTACACCGCGGTCACGATCGGCCGCCCGATCGGCGAGCTCTTGGTCGAACAGGAGGCGGCGACGCCGGCGGTCATCGAGCAGGCCCTGGCCGAGCAGGCGGCGATCCGCTCGCAGACGCTCGGCGCGTCGCTGCTCGAGCGCCGGGTCGTCTCGCCGGAGCAGCTCGAGGAGGCACTGGCTGCACAGTCGCGCATGCCGATGGTGCGCATCGGCGAGGCGCTGATCGCGCTCGGGTTCATCACGCGCGAGCTGCTCGACGACGCGCTCGAGCAGCAGAAGCACGACCGCAGCCTGCCGCTCGGTGAGCTGCTGGTGCGTCGCGGCGACATCACGCGCGACGATCTGCAGATGGCGCTGGCGCGCAAGATGGGCTACCCGGTGGTCGACGTGCGCCACTTCCCGACCGAGCCCGTCGCGCTGACCAAGGTGCCCGCGGTCGTCGCACGCCGGCTCGAGGTGCTGCCGCTGATGCTGCAGGCGGGCCGCATCGTCGTCGCGATGACCGATCCCGGGCGCCGCCACGTGCTCGAGGAGGTCGAGTTCCTGGCCCAGGTCGGCGCCGTGCCGGTGCTGGCACGCGGCGAGGACCTGCCCGCCGCGATCGAAGCCGCCTATGACCGGATCGGGCTGGGTCGAGGCACGGGCGCGCGCGCGGGGGAAGACGGCGCAGGCAGCCGCGTCAGCGCACCCGATCTGCAGGGCGCGACCGAGCTGCTCGCCTCGCTCGAGCGGCAGGGCGCCGAACAGCGGCAGGAGGCCGACGAGCCGCTCATCGAGCAGTCGGACAACTCGCTCGTCAAGCTGATCAACCAGATGATCGTGGAGGCGCAGACGCAGGGCGTGTCCGACATCCACGTCGAGACCCAGCCCGCGCGCGAGAAGGTGCGCATCCGCTTCCGCAAGGACGGCCAGCTGCGACCCTACCTCGAGCTGCCGCACACCTATCGGGCGGCGTTGATCGCGCGCCTGAAGATCATGTGCGACCTCGACATCTCCGAGCGTCGCAAGCCGCAGGACGGCAAGATCAACTTCGGCAAGTTCCACCCCGGCGCGCGACTGGAGCTGCGCCTGGCCACCATCCCGACCCACGGTGGGCTGGAGGACGCGGTGCTGCGCCTGCTGGCCAGCGTCAAGCCGTTGCCGCTGGACCAGCTCGGCCTGAGCCCGTCCAACCTGGCGGGGCTGAAGGCCGTGCTGGCCCGGCCCTACGGCATGATTCTCTGTGTCGGGCCGACCGGCTCGGGCAAGACGACGACGCTGCACTCGGCGCTCGGCCACATCAACCGGCCGGACCTGAAGATCTGGACCGCCGAGGACCCGATCGAGATCACCCAGTCCGGGCTGCGCCAGGTCCAGGTGAACCCGAAGATCGACTGGACCTTCGCCAAGGCGCTGCGCGCCTTCCTGCGCGCCGACCCGGACGTCGTGATGGTCGGCGAGATCCGCGACCAGGAGACGGCGCAGATGGTCATCGAGGCCTCGCTGACCGGGCACCTGGTGCTGTCGACGCTGCACACCAACAGCGCCGCCGAGACCGTGACGCGGCTGCTCGACATGGGCATGGATCCGTTCAACTTCGCCGACTCCTTGCTCGGCGTGCTGTCGCAGCGCCTGGTGCGCCGACTGTGCTCGAACTGCGTCGTCGAGCGCGACGCGACCGACGCCGAAGTCGACGAATGGCTGGACGACTACATGCACGGCTTCCCGGACGCCGAGGTGGCGCCGTCGCGCGACGACGTGCTGGCGAGCTGGATCGAACGCTTCGGCAGCGACGGCCGCCTGCGGCACCGCCACGCGCCGGGCTGCAAGCGCTGCGACGGCGGCGGGCACCGCGGACGCACCGCGATCCACGAGTGGATGTCCGTCACGCGCGACCTGCGCCGACTGATCCAGACCGGTGGACGGGCCGAGCTGATGCTCGCCACGGCCCAGCGCGAAGGCATGCGCACGCTGCGCCAGGATGGCATCGAGAAGGTGATCGCCGGCCTCACGTCGCTCGAGGAAGTGCGCGCCAACAGCAACGCCTGACGGGCGGTCCCGGGCCGCGGCACCGATCACCTGCGGCGCGCTCGGATGATCGGGCGCGGCGGCCGGTCCATCAGCCTGAGCGTCTACCATCGGGCGCAGAGCCGCCACGGCCGGACGTCCGGTCACGCACGGTTCGATGGAGACTCCACGATGCCCCGCACGAGCAGTCCGGCCGTCAGCGCCGTGCCTCGTCCCCGTCCGTCGCCCGAGCGCGCCGACCTGATCGAGCGCTCGCACCAGCGCTCGATCGCGCACGGTCTGTCGCGCATCGAGCGGCCGGACTTCACGCCGCTGGGGCGACCCGATCTGGCGCGGGTGCGTGAACGCAACCGGCGCCTGTTCTCGCAGGCCGCACCGCTGATGGACATGCTGTTCGACCAGATCAGCGGCACCGAGAGCATGGTCGTGCTGTGCGACGCCGCGGGCGTCATCCTGCACACCGTCGGCGACGCCGAGTTCCTGTCGCGCGCATCGCAGGTCGCGCTGCACGCCGGGGTCGACTGGTCGGAGCCGGCCAAGGGCACGAACGCGATCGGCACCGCTCTCGTCGAGGCGACACCGACGCTCGTGCATGCCGACGAGCACTTCATGGTCGCCAACCACTTCCTGACCTGCTCGGCCGCGCCCATCCTCGACCCGCGTGGGCAGGTGCTGGGCGTGCTCGACGTCACCGGCGATCACCGCAGCTACCACCGCCACACGATGGCCCTGGTGCGCATGACGGCGCGCATGATCGAGAACCACTGGCTGTCGGACCAGCACCGGCGTGCACTGCGCGTGCGCTTCCATCCGCGCGCCGAATGCCTGGGCACGCTCGTCGAGGGACTGCTGGCGGTGGCGCCGGACGGCCGCGTGCTGGGCTGCAACCGAAGCGCGCTCGATCTGCTGCGCATCGACGGCGTCGCGCTGCGGCAGCGCAGCCTGTCGAGCCTGCTGGGCTGCAGCGTCGGTCAGCTGATCGACCGCTTCCGCTCGCCGCTGGCGGCACCGCTGCCGGTGACGACCGACGCCGGCGGTTTCTACGTGCAGGCACGCGGCGGCGCGCCGGCCTGGGGCGAGGTGAGCGACGTCGCCGACACCGGAGCGACCACCGGCCCGGTGCCGCGGTCCGTGACCGGCCCGACGCCCGATCCGGCGCGTGCCGCGGCGAGCAGCGATGGGGCCGACGGTGGCGCCCGGGCCCGCTGGGTCGGCGGCGCGAGCCCGGCCGACCGGGCCGCATGGGCGCATGCGCTGCACGTGGCCGGCGCCGGTGCGGACGCGCCGCTGCTGATCCTGCGCGCCGCCGCGCTGGAGCGTCCGACGCTGGACGACGCGATCCGCCTGGCCGGCCGCGGCAGCCTGTTCATCGACGACCTGTCGGTCTTGCCCGCACCGTTGCAGGCGGCGCTGGCCGATGCCCTGGCGCGAGCCGACGGCCCCTGCCTGATGGCCGGCACGGACGCGCCGGACAGGCTGCTGCCCGCGCTGCGACGGCACTTCGGGGCCGCGGCGCGGGACGACGCGGCCGGCCAGGGCACCCTGCCGATCGTGACGGACCAACCGGCGCGCCTCACGGCACCGGCCGCCAGCCCCACTGGCGCGCCGACGGCAGCGGCCAAACGTTCGACGCCCGACCCTTCGTCCGCCCCGTCCCCTACCTTGGGCGTGCTGCAGCAACGCGCGATCGTCGACGCGGTCGCCGCCGCCGGCGGCAACATCTCGATCGCCGCGCGCCAGCTCGGCGTCAGCCGGAACACCGTCTACCGGAAGCTGCGCGCCGCGCGCCGCTGACGCGCACCGCGCAGTCCGGGCGAGCCGCGCGCGCCTGGCAGGCTCAGACGAGGCCGTCGAACAACCAGACCTCGACCCCTTCGCCGGCCGCCACGCTGCCGCGGTCGTGCGGCAGCACCAGCAGCGCGTTCGCCTCGGTCATGCTGCGCAGGATGCCGGCGCCCTGCGACCCGGTGGTGCGCACCTCCCAGGCACCGTCGGCAGCGCGCGCGACGATTGCTCGCTGGTACTCGGTGCGACCGGGCCGCTTGCGGATCGCCGCAACGCTGCGCGCGCTCAGCCGCGGTGGCGGCTCGGCGCGGGCGCCGGCGAGCTGCAGCAGGCCTTCGCGCGCGAAGACGTAGAACGTCACCAGCGCGGCCACCGGGTTGCCCGGCAGTGCGAACAGCCACGCCGTGCGGCCCTGCACGCCGTGCAGCGGCCCGAAGGCGAACGGCCGCCCGGGTCGCATCGCGACCTTCCAGAAGCCGATCTCGCCGCGCGCGGCCAGCAGGTCGCGCGTGTGGTCGGCATCGCCCATGCTGACGCCGCCGCTGGTGATCACGGCGTCGGCCTCGGCGATCGCGCGGTCGACAGCGGCGCGCAGCGCCTCCGGATCGTCCTTCACCAGCCCGAGGTCGATCACCTCCACGCCCAGCCGCTGCAGCGCGCCGAGCAGCCCGAAGCGGTTGCTGTCGTAGACCTGCCCCGGCGCCAGCGGCCGGCCCGGCTCGCAGATCTCGTCGCCGGTGGAGAACAGCGCCACGCGCAGCCGGCGCACGACGTCGACGTGGTCGAAGCCAAGCGAGGCCGCCAGCCCCAGGTCGGCCGGCCGCAGCAGCCGACCGGCCGGCAGCGCGACGCCGTCGCGCGCCAGGTCCTCGCCCCGCCGGCGCCGGTTCTCGCCGGTGCGCAGCGCGCCGGGCGCGATCGTCACGCGGCCGTCGTCGACCCGGCACAGTTCGATCGGCACCACGGTGTCCAACCCGGCCGGCATCACGGCGCCGGTCATGATGCGCACGCAGGCACCAGCGTCCACCGCACCGTCGAACGGCGCCCCGGCATAGACCGTGGCCGGCAGCGCCCGCAGCACCGTCGGCGCATCGGCGGCGAGGTCGGCGCCACGCAGCGCATAGCCGTCCATCGCCGAGTTGTCGTGCGCCGGCACGTCGATCGGCGAGCGCAGGTCGGCCGCCAGCACGCGCCCGAGGGCCTGCCCGAGCGGGACGGCCTCGACGTCGGTGACGGGGCGCAGAGCGCGCGCAATGGCGGCGCGCGCGTCGTCCACCGGCAGTTCGCTGCCGCTGACGAGGGGAGAAGGTCCGAGTTCGGCCATGGTGGTCGTCCGTGGGGTTCGTGGGGCATGCGACCGGTGGATTTTCCCCCGACGGGCGCGGCGGCCGGCCGCACACCTCCGCCCGCGCGCCCGACGCGCGCATAGGCACGCGCCGACATATCGCCAGCCGTCCCGGCCGCGGCCAGAATCGGCGCCGCCATGCCGACCATCGCCGACAGCCTCGCCCTCGCCTTCGGCCTCGTCGCCGGCGCCGACGAGCGGCTGCTCGGCATCGTCGGGCTGTCGCTGCGCGTCAGCGCCACCGCCTGCCTGGTCGGTGCCGCCGTCGGGCTGCTGCTCGGCGCCTGGCTGGCCGCCACGCGGATGCCCGGCCACCGGGTGCTGGTGTGGCTGAGCAACACCCTGCTCGCGCTGCCTGCGGTCGTCGTCGGCCTGACCGTCTACCTGTTGCTGTCGCGCGCTGGGCCGCTGGGCGAGCTCGGACTGCTCTTCACCCCGGCCGCGATGGTGATCGCGCAGGCGGTGCTGGTGGTACCGCTGATCGCGGCCTTGACGCGTCGGCTCGTGCTCGACGCGCTCAATGAAGGTGGCGAGCAGCTGCACTCGCTCGGCGCCTCGCCGCTGACCGCGGCGCTCCTGATGCTGGTGCACGCACGCTTCGCCGTCGCGACCATCATGCTGACCGCCTTTGGCCGTGCCATTGCCGAGGTCGGCGCGGTGATGATCGTCGGCGGCAACATCGACGGCGTCACGCGCGTGATGACGACCGCCATCGCGCTGGAGACCAGCAAGGGCGACCTGCCGCTGGCGCTGGCGCTGGGCCTCGTGCTGCTGGCCGTGGTGGGGGCGCTGCATGCGCTGATCGCCGCCGTGCAGCGGCTGGGCGAACGGCAGCTGCAGCGGCGCGGGCATCAGGAGGCCTGGACGTGAAGCGCGAGGACATTGTCGCGCCCTCGCCGCGGCCGGTCGGCCCGCCGCTGGTGACGCTGGACCGTGCCGACGTGCGCTTCGGCGGCGTCGCCGCCCTGGCCGGCGTGAGCCTGACGCTGCACCGCGGCGAGCAGGTCGCCGTCGTGGGGGCCCACGGCCCCCGCACGAACCCCCGGCGGCGCCGGCTGCACGGGGGCCGCCCGCCCCCCGCTCGCCCGGAGGGGACCGCTTACGAGAAGATCTT